>JBIKTK010000162.1:0-4357 GCA_044348125.1 Flavobacteriales bacterium
CCGCGGGGTGGCCATTGCGGCCTACCAGGACCACTTGGAAGCGCAGTGGGTGGCGGCCTTGCGGGCCCAGACGCCCTTCACGGTGTACCGCGATGCGCTGCACTCCATTGCGCAGTAACCCATCGGCGAGGCGGGCCGCCACCCGGCTGCGCGCCCTGCTGGCGGTCGGGCTGGGAGTCGGACTCGGGTCCTGTGGCTCCGGGGAAACCGGGAACGGGGGCGATGACGTGGTGGCCCGGGCGTTTGACAAGACCTTGGGGGTGGCGGATTTGGCCTCGCGCATTCCGGACGACGCTTTGCCCGAGGACAGCATCGCGATGGCCCAGCGGATCATCGACACCTGGATCCGGGAGCAAGTGCTTGTGCATCAAGCCATCAACTCGCTGCCGGAGGACCTACAGAACTTTGACGCGGAAATCGAAACGTACCGCAACGCCCTCCTCCTCCACCGGTACGAGGAGTTGTATGTCTCGCAGCGTTTGCAGACCGAGGTGAGCAAGGAGGAGGCGTTTGCGTTCTATGAACTGCATCCGGAGCTGTTTACTTTGAACGACTATGTGGTTCAGGCCCAGTTCTTTCACTTGCCGCTCGAGGAACCGCTGAAGGACCGAGAAATCGCCCAGCTGAAGCGCCTGCTGTCCTCCACGGATTCGCAAGACCTGCTCGCGCTGGAGACGTGGTGCCTGGAGCACCAGGCGGTGTTTCATCTGGATCCGGAGACTTGGTGGTCCCTGGACGACCTGCTTCAAGAGGTTCCCCTGGAGTTGTACCGCCCCGAAAGCCAAATCGCAGACCGCCGCACCATTGAATTTGAGCAGAACGGCCGACGTTATTTCCTCCGTTTCCTCCGGCACAACACCAAGGGGATGCCGGCTCCGTTCCCAGCCGTTCGCGACCGGGTCGAAGAGCTGATCCGGCACCAGCGGCGCAACGAAATCCTTTCGAACCTCACCACCGAACTCGTGGAGGGCGCCAAGGAAGACGGGGACGTGGAACAGGAAATGTATCTTCGGGACGCAGAAAAAAATCCATGAACGCACACAACTCGAACCGGGAAGGGAAGGGCAACCGACGGAAGGCACTGGGGGTGACGTTGTGGATGACGGTGGCCGCCGCCGCGCAGCTCGCCTGGGCCCAGCCCAGCTACCAGGTGCTGGACGGCGTGGTGGCCGTGGTGGGGAACGAGATCATCCTGGAATCCGAAGTCGAGGCCCAGGCCGCAGTCGCCCGCCAGGAACGGGGCGATGCCGCCACCGGTCCCGCCACCCTGTCGGAAAAGTGCGCCGTCCTCGAGGAGCTCCTGTTCCAGAAACTGCTCGTGCACCAGGCCCGACTCGACAGCGTGGAAGTCGCCGATGCCGAAGTGATGGCGGAGATTGATCGTCGTTTGGCCTACTACGTCCAAATGTTGGGCAGTGTGGAGGCGTTTGAGCGGCAGTATGGCCAATCCGTGTCCGCGTGGAAGGCTGATTTCCAGGAACCTATCCGCGAGCAGTTGATGGCGGGGCGGGTGCAGCAGGGCATCGATCAGCAGGTCCGTGCGACGCCGGCGGAGGTGCAGCGGCTGTACGAGAGCCTCCCCGTGGACAGCCTGCCCCTGATTCCGGAACAACTGAGCTACAGTGAGTTGGTCCTGCAACCGGCGATTACCGAGGTCGAGCGCGCGGCGGTGAAGGCCCGGCTGGATTCCATCCGGCTGCAGGTTTCGACGGGGAAACTGAGCTTTACCCTCGCGGCCATGCGGCACTCTGAGGACCCGGGTTCCAAGTTCAAAGGCGGTTGCTACGAGGGCATCGGCCGGGGCCAGTTCGTCCCCGAGTTCGAGGCCGCCGCCTTCGACACCCCCATCGGCGACCTCTCGCCCGTCTTCGAAACCGAGTTTGGCTACCACTTTCTGAAGCCCACGGAGCGCCGCGGAGCCGTCTACTCCGTGTGCCACGTCCTGATGAGCGCGAAGGTGAACCCCGCGGAATTGGAGCGCCTCGCCGGCGAATTGGAGCGAATCGAAGGCCAAATCCGTTCCCAACAAACCTCCTTCGACGCAGCGGTCTTGGCCCATTCGACCCAAGAAGCGACCCGAAACCAGCGCGGCCAGGTGATCAATCCCCAAGATGGGTCGCCTCGGTTCCACATCAGCGCGGTGGATCCGAATGTGTTCCTGGTGCTCTCGGAATTGGCCCCCGGCGATGTCAGCGCCCCCGTCCAACTGCTCGACGAAAACGAAAACGGTTACTGGGTCATCTTCCGGCTCGACGCCCGTTACCCGGCGCACCGCGCGAACCCCAAGGACGACTTCGCTCTCTTCCAGTCCCAGGTCGAGGCCACCCTCCGCGAGGAGAAGCTGAGCAAGTGGATGCGCAACCGCATCGCGGAGACGCACGTCCGAATCGATGCTCCCTATTCGGGCTGCAGCTTCGACTACGGCTGGGAAAGCGCTGCGGCTGCGCCGCCGAAATAAGCGCAGCTGCGCAGCTGCGCTGCCGCCGCTGCGCGAAATATGAAATAGGAGATGGGAGATGGTTGGGTCCGGGGAGACTACCCGGGTCCCAAACCGCAGTTCTCAGGCGCTGAATCCCCCTGTGACACTGTACCAGATTCCAGCGGGATGGACCGGCCTCACACCAGAATGTGCGCGCCCGGCGCGCCACCTTGTTTGAATTGCCCGCGGCGAAGCCGCGGCATCTCTTGTTTCCTGTCTCGAATCTCGGGTCTCGAGGCTCGCGGGTGAGGTTGGGATGGAGAATGCCTAACTTCACGCAAATGAACGGACAGAGCAGTTTCGACTGGGGCGATTTTTCTCCTCACCTGTTTTGGGATGTTGACCGCAGTTCTTTGCATCTGCCCGAGCATGGTGTCTATGTTCTTGCTCAAGTTGTGGATTTTGGACTCCAACAAGATTGGGATTTGCTCAAATCCAAGGTGAGTAAAGAACAACTCAAGTCATGGGCGGTGCAAGCCCCAAGCCTGGACCCGGTATCTGTTTCATTTCTTGCCCATTGCTTTCAACTTGACCGTTCGGCTTTCCGATGCTATTCCGAGAAACCGTCAGCGACCCACTTCTGGGAATCCTGAACGCCTGCATGCAGCGTCCGGCCTTTGATGGCTTTGCATTGGCAGGAGGCACTTCCCTTGCTTTGCGCATCGGCCATCGGGTATCGATCGATATTGATTTGTTTGGCCTGGGAGACGTGCATGCTCAAGAAAAACTGGATTTGTTGGCTGAATTGGGCGCGACCGTTGTCCTCAAGAAATCGCCGAACATTCGCATCGCTAGCGTTCAGGGCATCAAGGTGGATGTCGTGAACTACGGTTACCCTACCATTCGACCTATTGAAGTTCACGAGAACATTCGGATGTATTCCTTTGAGGACATTGGGGCAATGAAGTTGAATGCCATCGCGGGTGGCGGAAGTCGAAAGGATTTCATCGATTTGTTCCACTTGCTGAAGCGGTTCAGTCTTGCTGAAATTTTGGGATTTTACCTGGAGAAATACGCAGACGGCAATGAATTCATGGTCCGTAAAAGCCTCACTTATTTCGAAGATGCCGAAAGGGAGGCGATGCCCCGGATGCTGGCTCCCGAAAGTTGGAAGGAAATCAAGGACACCATTTTGAGTGCCAATTCTCAGTAAATCCTGGCATTCGAGTTCCCTCAGAAAACCGGGATGAAGCGCGGCTGCGCTGCCGCGCCGCGCGAAATAAGAAATAGGAGATGGGAGATGGGGGACTGGGGACTGGGGACTGGGAGTTTCTGTGGGCCCTCCTGTTTGTCAACTATTTGATATTCATTATTTTACTTGGGTAATTCGAACTTGACTGCGTGTTTCGATTTCCAAGCATCAAAGGCTTGGCACCCGAGCTTCAAAAGTTGGATCGTACCCAAGACTTCTTCCGAGCTGGGGAGGCTTGGCTCTTTGAAGTGCAGCCGGGAAAATGTCGTTTCATAAGTGGGGCGTAGCTTCTTCCAAATTGCTTCCGGGTTCCGGTACAAAATGCATTCAGCAAAACTGGAGTTCATGTAGGCCGCATACCCCCATTTTTCCTTGTTGCCGTGCAAGTCGTCGATCAGCACTTGCTGCCAAAATGAATTGAAATCCTGTTGATTGAATGGAGCCCCATCGAACATGAATTGCTGGATCTCCGGCTGCTTGAGTAGCATGTGTAGGTCGTAGATATGACGGATTCCACCGGTTAACCGAGGGAAATTCGGGTCCCCATCGGCTTCGTCCAGGAAAGCGAATTTGACGGTCGCACCTAGTTTTTCAACGAAAGTGCGCTGTTTAGAGAGGGTGCGTATCGAGAACGGTTCGAGTCCGAATTCTGAAATTGCGGAGTGCTGGTTGGTTTGGTCTAGACA
>JBIKTK010000001.1:0-34142 GCA_044348125.1 Flavobacteriales bacterium
ACCCTCTTCGCACAGTTGGATCGCCGCCCCCAGCGCTGTGCCCTGTGTCGAAACCAAGTCCGTGGAAACTCCGTCCAGAAACAGCAACAGCGCCCCGTAGTCCGTGGTGATCGGGCATTGAATGTAGGCGTCGCCAGCGAACACCACCAGCCCCACCCGGTCTCCTGTGAGGCGGGAGAGCAGCCGTTGGGTGGTTTGGCGGGCCAAACCCAGCCGCGACATCCCCAAATCTTCTGCCCGCATGCTGTTCGACACGTCCAGCGCGATCATCACATCCCGCCCTTCGCTCTTGACTTCCTCCATCTTGGCGCCCACCTTGAAGTCCAGCAGCCCCAGCAGCGCGCAGGCGATGGCGGCCCGCCACAACGCGAAGCGCCAAGCTTCCCGGCGGGGCCGCAAACCCGGAATCAGCGTGTTGAGGGACCGCTCATGGGCGAGGCGACGCGCCACCCGCTGTTGCCAGTGGTAAAAAAACAGGAACACCCCGGTGGCGAGCGGCAAGAGCGCGAGCACAGGCCAAGCCTCGCCGTGGTGCCACGTGCCATTGGGCACGACCCGCTTGAGCACGAACCAGCCCGCAGCAAGCGCGAGCCAGAAGCCCAGCTCGGCCACCACAAGGGCGACCGAGGTGGCAAAGGTGCGGAAGTTGGGGGCGGGTTGCATGGGGTGCTAGACTTCGGTTCAGGGCATTAGGTCAGGGACCGCAAAAAGAGGGTTCGCAGCAAGAACTCCGCCAACAACAACCCCACCGCTGCGGCCGCAAAACCTGCAAACTCCTCGGTTTTCTGGTTGTACTGCATCACCGAAAAGCGGGTCTTTTCGAGGGCGTCGATTTCGGCGTAAATCTCTTCGAGCTTGTCCTTGCTGGTGGCACGGAAGTAGCGGCCTCCGGTCGTCTCCGCGATGCCGCGGAGCGTGGTTTCGTCGATTTGGACTTCACGCCAATCGTATTGGTATTGATTGCCCAGCTTCGCCACCGGGGTGCGCGCCTTGCCGATGGTGCCGACGCCGATGGTGTACACCCGGATGTCTTGCAGGCGGGCCAATTGGGCCGCATCCGCCGGGGCGATGGAGCCGGCATTGCTCTCGCCATCGGTCAGCAGGATGACCACTTTGCTCTTCGCATCGCTCTCCTTGAGGCGGTTCACGGCGGTGGCGAGGCCCATGCCGATGGCGGTGCCGGCTTCGAGTAGGCCGGGTTGCAGGGAGGAGATGCCGTTGAGGACGACGCGGTGGTCGGTGGTCAGCGGCACCTGGGTGAAGGCCTCGCCTTCGTAGGCCACCAGGGCGATGCGGTCGTTGGGGCGGTCTGCGGTGAATTCCATGGCCACCTCCTTCGAGGCTTCGAGCCGGTTGGGCCGCAGGTCTTGGGAGAGCATGCTCACCGAAACGTCCATGCTCAGCACCAAGTCGATGCCCTCGCGGGTCAGGTTTTCGAGGCGGGTGGCGGACTGGGGGCGGGCGGCGGCGATGGCGAGGAGCCCCAGGGCCAAGGTGCGGAACACGGTGGGCAGCTCGGGCAGGCTGTCCCAAGCCCAGCGCCGCCAGGGACGGACCGCTCGGCCAGCCCGGGCCGGGCCGGAAGGACGGGTCGGCCGCAGGGCGGTATGCACGGCGCCATGGTTGAGTTGCACGGCGACATTGCGCCCGCGGGCCAGCCGCCAGATGCGCAGTACCCCCGGAACCAAGGCAAGCCCCAGCGCCGCGAGTGCCCAAGGCGTGGCGAACTCAAAATGGCGCGATGTCCAGATGGCCGTCGCCGCGACCAGTGCCCACGCCACAGCGTAAATCAATCCCAACCGAATGGCCCGTCTCATTCCGCGTTGCTTGTGGCCGTGTGTTCAACAAACCGCATCGCGTTGCGCACCATGCGCTCGTGGAGTTCGGGGCCGCTTCGTTGTTTGGCAAATTTGGCCAAATCCGCCTGCTCCAGGACTTCCATCAACAGCATCCGGTCTGCAGGCGAGACCGCCAGGGACGGTAGCGATTGCCGAATCTCGGTGGTGGTCCGTTCGATGGCGGGGAAGCCCATGGCCTGTTCGATGTAGCGGCGCAACACGTGGCTGATGGCGGCGTGGAATCCCTTCTCGTCGCCCAACCGCCAAGCGGCTTCCCGCTGGATGCGCTCGAGTTCCGCCAAGGCGACCAGGTGGGCGGGTCGGGCGTCCTCGGCGGGTTTTGCCCCCGTCTCGATGGGGCGCCGCTGCCGCCGCCGCCACGCCCACAATGCCACCCAGCCCGCGGCCACCGCCGCCAGCACCCCGCCGAGCAAGGGTGCCGCCAAAAGCACGCGCTCCCAGACCGTCCACTGCACTTCCACCACCTCCGCCGGCGGCGCCTGGTAGCCCGGGTCATCCCCGTGCGGCATCGCCACCTCCAACTCCAGGGCCTCCGACCAAACCGTGTCCCCTCCCAGCACAAAGGGCAGCGGCGGGAACACCACCGCCCCGCTGTCCCAAGTGATGACTTGGATCGCCTGCGACCATTCCCACTCCGACCCCTCCCGTTCTACCGTATCCCGCGCCCCGACCCGCAGTACCTCCCACCCATTCGGCAGGCTGTCCCCCCAAGCCGGCACCTCCCATGCCCCGCCGCCGCGCCCCGCCGACCGCACCCCCCGGAACGTCAGCTCGACCGGCGTCGCCAGCGGCAGGGCCACCCGCTCCGCCACCACCTCCACCCGGCCTGCCGCCGTTCCGCCCGCCGTTCCGCCCGCCGTCCCGCCCGCCGTCCCGCCCGCCGGCTGCCCCCAAGCAAACCCCATCGCCCCCCAGCCCACGCCGGCGATCCCCACCACCGCCAACAAGCGGCCCCAACCCTGCATCCCCTTATCCACGGCGATCGAACAATTGCAACAGCGGTTGAACATAGGGCCGATCCGTTCGCAACACGGCCGCATCAACCCCAGAACGGATGAGCATGGAGCGCAGCGCGGCCTCCCGCTCTGCCTCCCGGGCTGCGTAACGTTGGCGCACCCGCTTCAGGGAAGTGTGGAACCAGCGTTGTTCACCCGTTTCGGGATCCACGGCCTCCATCCAGCCCACCGCGGGGAGTTCCCGGTCCAGGGGGTCCTCGACCCGCAAAGCCACCAAGTCATGCCGCCGGGCCGCACGCTTGAGCACGTCCTCGAACCCTTCGTCTCGGAAATCCGACAGCAAGAAGCAGATGGTGCGCTTCTTCATGGCCTGCAGAAAATGAGTCAACGCGGTGGCCATGCGCGTGCCCCGTCCCACCGGCTCAATTTCGATCGCCTCCCGGATGATGCGCAGCACATGGAAGCGCCCCTTCTTGGGCGGGATGTACCGCTCGATGCGGTCGCTGAAAAAGATGGCACCCACCTTGTCGTTGTTGCCCATCGCGCTGAAAGCCAGCACCGCCGCCAATTCCGTCATCAGTTCCCGCTTGCTTCCCCCCTGGGAGCCCCAAGCCCCTGAAGCACTCACATCGAGCAGCAGGAACACGGTGAGCTCCCGCTCCTCGTCGAACACCTTGACGTAGGGAGAACCCATGCGGGCCGTGACATTCCAGTCGATGGTCCGGATTTCGTCCCCGTGCTGGTACGCCCGGTTCTCGCTGAACGCCATGCCCCGGCCTTTGAAAGCACTGTGGTACTCTCCCGAAAAAATGCGGTCGCTCAGTCCCCGCGTCTTGATTTCGACGCGACGAACGCGCTGAATCAGTTCGGCCGTGTCCATGCCTTCCCTCCCTGCTGGCTCACGGAACCTGGACGTTGTCCATGATCTCCGTGATGATTTGTTCCTGGGTGATGTTCTCCGCCTCGGCCTCGAAGGTCAAACCCACCCGGTGACGCATCACATCCATCGCCACGGCCCGAACATCCTCCGGAATGACATAACCGCGGTGGTGGAGGAAGGCATGGGCCTTGGACGCGATGCCCAAGCCGATGCTCGCCCGGGGCGATGCCCCAAATCCAATGAGCGGGTTGAGGTGGCCCAGTCCGTGGTTTTCCGGACGTCGGGTCGCGAAGACCAAATCCACAATGTACCGTTCCACCTTTTCGTCCATGTAGATCTCGCGCACGAGTTGCCGGCCCCGCAGGATGTCCTCTGGGGTGATGACGGGACGTGGGCGGGGCAGGCCTTCGGGGCGGAGGTTCGCCCGTACAATCTGCTGCTCCTCCTCCTTGGTGGGGTAACCGATGACCACCTTCAGCAAAAAACGGTCCACTTGGGCTTCGGGGAGCGGGTAGGTGCCCTCTTGTTCGACTGGGTTTTGCGTGGCCAGCACCAAGAAGGGTTCCGGCAGCGGGAACGTCTCCGAGCCGATGGTCACCTGACGTTCCTGCATGGCCTCGAGCAGGGCGCTCTGCACCTTGGCGGGGGCGCGGTTGATCTCGTCCGCGAGGACGAAATTCGCGAAGATGGGACCCTGTTTGACCTTGAACGCCTCGTCCCGTTGGCTGTATATCATGGTGCCCACCACGTCGGCGGGCAGCAGGTCCGGCGTGAACTGGATGCGGCTGAAATGCACCCGTGCCGCTTCGCTCAGTGTTTTGATGGCGAGGGTTTTGGCCAAACCAGGTACCCCCTCCAACAACACATGGCCGTTTGCCAGCAACCCGATCAGCAACCGGTCGACCATGTGTTGCTGTCCCACGATGGTCTGCTGCACTTCCCTGCGGATGAGGTCCACAAAGGCACTCCCCGCTGCGATGCGTTCGTTCAGGGCCCGGATGTCGGGTGCACCGGTGTCCGAGGTGGGGGGAAGCGCGTCGTTTTGAGGGTCAGAAGGGAGTGAAAACGTCGAGTGCTCCATGCGCCATGTTTGAAATGAAAGAACGGCCGAAGATACCGCAACCCTTTGGCACTGCGCGCATCGGATGCCCGAAAGGATGTTAAACGGGGCTTATCTTGGGCGCATGGAACAGCCATTCGCTCCCGCCCCTCCGCTCGCCTTCCGCGAGGTGGTCGCCTGTGTCGAAGTTTTTCACGACCGCTTCGGGATTCCGAGGGCGGAGGGGCCGGCGTCGGCGATCGGGTCGGAGGAGGTCGCGCTGCGCCACCGGCTGATGGCCGAGGAGAATGAGGAGTACCTCGAGGCGGCGCTGCGCGGGGACATGGCCGAGGTCGCCGACGCGCTGGGGGACCAGTTGTACATCTTGTGCGGAACGATGTTGCGGCACGGCCTGCACGAAGTCATGGAGGAGGTCTTCCTCGAGATCCAGTCGAGCAACCTCTCGAAGCTGGGGCCCGACGGCCGGCCGCTGTACCGGGAGGACGGCAAGGTCATCAAGGGGCCCAACTACCGGCGGCCCGATGTCGCCGGGGTGCTGGCGCGCTGGCTGGAGACCGCCCCGGGCCGCTGACCCCGGCGGTGCCGACCGCTGACCCCGGCGGTGCCGCTCACGTGCCCGCAGGTCGTATCTTTGCACCCGGAATGTGCGGGGTGCCCGACCGGCCTTTTCCCGCACCCTTCAAGGGACATGATTGAGATTACACTGCCCGATGGTTCCGTGCGGTCGCTTCCGGAAGGGAGCTCTGCGATGGATTTGGCCTTGGGCATCAGCGAGGGGCTCGCACGCAACGTGCTGGCCGCGGAAGTGAACGGCGAAGTGCGGGATGCCCACCGCCCCATCGAGGGCGATGCTCGCGTCAAATTGCTGACCTTCAACGACGAAGACGGTAAGCGAACCCTTTGGCACAGCTCGGCACACTTGCTCGCCGAGGCGCTCGAGGCCCTGTATCCGGGCATCCGGTTCTGGGTCGGGCCGCCGCTGGAGCATGGCTTCTATTACGACGTGGATTTCGGCGACCATGTCTTCACCGACAAGGACTTCGCGGCCGTTGAGCAGAAGATGCTGGATTTGGCCCGACAAAAAAACCCCTACGTCCGCCGCGAATTGTCGAAGGCTGAAGCCATTGCCTACTTCGAAGAGAAGGGCGACCCTTACAAGCTGGACCTGCTGGAAGGCCTGGAGGACGGCACCATCACGTTCTACACGCAGGGGGAGTTCACGGACCTGTGCCGCGGCCCCCACATTCCCCACACGGGGCACATCAAGGCGGCGAAGATCATGAGCATCGCCGGTGCGTATTGGAAAGGGGACGAAAAGAACAAGCAGCTCACCAGGGTCTACGGCATCACGTTTCAGAAAAAGACGGAACTGGATGAATACTTGCACCTGCTCGAGCAAGCGCGCGCCCGCGACCACCGCAAGCTCGGGAAGGAGCTGGACTTGTTCCACTTCTCGGACAAGGTGGGGCAGGGGCTCCCGCTGTGGCTGCCCAAGGGCGCCGACCTCAGGCTTCGGCTCGAGACCTTCCTCCGGGAAGCGCAGCGCAAGACGGGTTACCAGCAGGTCATCACGCCCCACATCGGCCACAAGGAGTTGTACGTAACGTCAGGCCACTACGCGAAGTACGGTGCCGACAGCTTCCAACCGATCCATACGCCCGCAGAAGGGGAGGAGTACCTGCTCAAGCCCATGAACTGCCCGCACCACTGCGAGATTTTCAAGGCCCGCCCGCGGAGCTACCGGGACCTGCCGGTCCGGTTTGCTGAGTTTGGCACGGTGTACCGGTACGAACAGAGCGGGGAGCTCCACGGGCTCACCCGGGTGCGCGGATTCACGCAGGACGACGCCCACATCTTCTGCACGGTGGATCAGGTCAAGGAGGAGGTGGCGAAGGTGATCGACCTGGTGTTGTACATCTTCAAGACCCTCGATTTTCACGACTTCGTGGCCCAGGTTTCCCTGCGCGATCCCGGGAATCCGGACAAGTACATCGGCAGCGACGAGAACTGGGAGAAAGCGGAGCGCGCCATCCAGGAAGTGGCCCAGGAGAAGGGCCTCGAGACGGTGGTCGAACTCGGCGAAGCCGCTTTCTACGGCCCCAAGCTGGATTTCATGGTGCGCGACGTCATCGGACGAAAGTGGCAGTTGGGCACAGTCCAAATCGATTACAACCTGCCCGAGCGGTTCGAACTGGAATACGTCGGCGCGGACAACGCGAAGCACCGCCCCGTGATGATCCACCGCGCTCCCTTCGGTTCCATGGAGCGGTTTGTGGCCATTCTCATCGAGCATTGCGCGGGAAAGTTCCCGCTCTGGCTCATGCCCGAACAAGCGATCATCCTGCCCATTTCGGATCGTTTCAACGATTATGCAAAAGATGTTTTAAAAATCCTTGAGAATCACGATATTCGCGCCCTCATTGACGACCGCTCTGAAAAGGTGGGGAAGAAGATCCGCGATGCGGAGCTGAGCAAGCTTCCCTACATGTTGATTGTGGGAGAAAATGAGTCGGCCGAGGGTACTGTTTCCGTGCGCAAGCAAGGAGAAGGCGACCTCGGATCGATGGGCCCGGAGGCCTTCGCTGAGCGCATCCGCTCAGAGATTGCCGCGATGCTCAGCCATGACCTAAGTTGAATTTAAAACCGCAGCGTTATAACTATTCGAAAGAAAAAGGGACCGGCCCCCCGCAGGGTCCGCCCGGAGGATCCACACCGGATCAACGAATTCATCACCGCAGACCCTGTGCGCCTCGTCGGCGAGAATGTGGAGCCGGCGGTGATGAGTTTGCGAAGCGCCCTCGCCTTGGCGAAGGAACTGGAGCTGGACTTGGTCGAGATTTCGCCCAAGGCAGACCCGCCGGTGTGCCGCATCACGGAGTACAAGAAGTTCCTGTACGACCAGAAGAAGAAGCAGAAGGAGATCAAGGCAAAGCAGGCCAAGGTCGTGGTGAAGGAAATCCGTTTCGGACCCAACACCGACGACCACGATTTCCAGTTCAAGGCAAAGCACGCCCGCAAGTTCCTCGAGGAGGGTTGCAAGCTCAAGGCCTACGTTTTCTTCCGGGGCAGGACCATTGTCTTCAAAGAACGCGGTGAAATCCTGTTGTTGAAGTTCGCTCAGGAGTTGGAGGACGTCGGCATGGTCGAACAGCTGCCGAAGCTGGAAGGCAAGCGGATGACCATCATCTTCAACCCCAAGAAGAAGTAAATCCTATTCACCCTAAATAACAATCCGAGGCCATGCCGAAGATGAAAACCAAATCAAGCGCAAAGAAGCGCTTCAAATTCACGGGAAGTGGGAAAATCAAGCGGAAGCACGCTTTCAAGAGTCACATCCTGACGAAGAAGGCGACCAAGCAGAAGCGCAATTTGACGCACACCGCGTTGGTGGACAGCACCGACATGAAGAGCGTCAAGCGGCAGCTCTGCGCGTAACCCTGATTTTCTCCGAGTTTTTCACCCGGTTCGTTTAACCCGGCGACAGGTACACAAGTGCGCTTTCAACCCGCCACCTTCCGCCAAAAAGAAACACCACCATGCCACGTTCAGTAAACGCAGTGGCGGCACGGGCACGCCGTAAAAAAGTGCTCAAGATGGCAAAAGGGTACTACGGTGCCCGCAAAAATGTTTGGACGGTCGCCAAGAACGCCGTCGAGAAGGGATTGCTCTACGCCTACATCGGCCGGAAGCAAAAGAAGCGGAACTTCCGCTCCCTTTGGATCCAACGCATCAACGCCGGCGCCCGCCAGCACGGACTCTCGTACAGCGAGTTGATGGGCCGCCTGCACAAAGCAAACATCGCCCTCAACCGGAAGGTGTTGGCTGACCTCGCGATGAACCACCCGGAAGTATTTGCGGCGGTGGTGAAGCAGGTAAAATAAACCGGCATCGGACGGCCCCCGTCCGGTATCAGGAACAAAACAAAAGCGGCCTTCCCATCCGGGAGGGCCGCTCTTGTTTTCGATGGGATCCCCGCGCGAGGACCTCGCGCCGCGCGGGTTCCTGGCAGTCCCTGATCGTTTTACTCCCCCAACACCCTCGATTTCGCGAGGGCAGCGGGGGTGAAAGTCGGCTCGATGCGCAATGCTTCGTCGTAATCGCTCAGTGCTTCCTGGGGCTTGCCCAAGCTCTCCCGCGCCAATCCGCGGTTGTAGTAGGCCTGGTGGTAGTGGGGCAGCAAGCGGATGGCCTCAGAGAACCAATGTGCGGCGCTGTCATACGCCTGCATGTATTCCAAGAAGATGAATCCTTGGTTGAAGGCTGCTGAGGCATTCTGGCCATCGATGTCCAGGATCTCCCGATACGCCTGCAAAGCGTCAGGGTACTGGGCAGATTCCTGCAGGTACATGGCGAGATTGTACCGGGCCTCGATGAACCGAGGTCGGAGTTCCACCGCCGAGCGGTAGTACTCTTCCGCGAGGGGATTCTTCTGTCGGGCACAGAAAAGACCCAAACTCACAAATCCCTCATAGAAGTCCGGCTTCACTTCCACCGCCGTTTGGTAAGAACTCAAAGCCTTGTCGTTGGCGCCCGTTTCTTCATAAATCCGGCCCTTCATCCAGTAGCACTCGTGCAACTGGTCGTTGCGTTGGAGGGCTGCGTTCAAGAAACCAAAGGCCTGCTCGTACTGCTTGAGGTGGATGGCCATTTCTGCCCTCCGCTCCAGACAGCCCGTGGCTTCCGGCGCCAAGCGGATGCAATCATCGAGCGCAGCGATGCACGCTTCGAAGTTGCGGCTTTCGTAGAAGAGGGAGGCCTTGAGTTCCCAGGCGGGAGCGTGCGCACTGTCCGCGCGCAATGCCAAATCCAAGTCCTCCATCGCCCGAGCGGGACGGCCCTGGCTTACTTGCCAGCGCGCCCGTTCCAGGTAGCCCTCGGGGGCATCGGGTTCTGCGAGGATGCGTTCCTCGATGGCTGCCAACAAGGAATCGGCGGCGGTTACAGCTGCCGCACCGGTAGACACCGCTGGCTGGTCACACCCTGTCATCCCAACCACAGCCAAGCCCACGAACCCAGTCAGGGCGGTACGCAACCGCCCGGCACCGAATGTCCCTGCCATGCGTCAGCCGATGGCCACCGCGACATTGCCGCCCGTGATGGCTTCCTTGATGCGGCCTTCCAGTTCGTCCGAGAGCTCCACGTTGTCTTGGAGCAACTTGCACACCGCGTCGCGGCCCTGGCCCAACTTGGTTTCGCCGTAGCTGAACCAGGAGCCGGATTTCTTGATGATGCCCAGTTCCGAACCCAGGTCCACAATCTCTCCCGTCTTGGAAATGCCCTCGCCGTAAAGGATGTCGAACTCCGCCTTGCGGAAAGGGGGCGCGACCTTGTTCTTGACCACCTTCACCTTCGTGCGGTTGCCGAGGATGTTGTCGCCGTCCTTGATTTGGGTGGCACGCCGGATGTCCAGGCGGACCGAAGCGTAGAACTTCAACGCATTGCCGCCGGGCGTTGTCTCCGGGCTGCCAAACATCACCCCGATTTTCTCCCGGAGCTGGTTGATGAATATGCAGCAGCAACCCGTCTTGCTGATCGAAGCGGTCAGTTTGCGCAGCGCCTTCGACATGAGCCGGGCTTGCAAGCCCACGGAAGAGTCTGACATTTCGCCTTCGATTTCCGCGCGCGGCGTGAGGGCCGCCACGGAGTCGATGACAATCAGGTCGATGGCCCCCGAGCGAATGAGGTTGTCAGCGATTTCGAGCGCCTGCTCCCCGTTGTCGGGCTGGGCGATGAACAAGTTCTCCGTGTCCACCCCGAGGTTCTCGGCGTACGTTTTGTCGAAAGCGTGCTCCGCGTCGATGATGGCGCAGATGCCGCCCAACTTTTGCGCTTCGGCGATGGCGTGGATGGCCAAGGTCGTCTTGCCCGAAGATTCGGGGCCGTAAATCTCGACCACCCGACCGCGCGGGTAACCGTTGATGCCCAAGGCGAGATCCAGCGACAAGGAACCAGAAGGAATGGCGTCGAGCTTCTCCACCGCCTCGTCTCCGAGCTTCATCACCGCGCCCTTTCCGTACGTCTTGTCCAGGCGGTCCAGCGTGAGCTGGAGGGCCTTGAGTTTTTCCATGTCTGCCATCGTTCTGTTGTTTTTTGGCGAAGGTATTCCACCCCCAACGTAATGGTTTTACGTAGTCAGGCCAAATTCACCACCGCACGTTCCTTTTTTGCCAACGCGGCATTTCCTGCCTGTTCGCAGGACGAATTTAGCCTGCAAAGGCAGACAAGACCTCCTGGGCGTGGTTTTTCGTGTCGGGTTTGTCCAACACGGCGGCGATGGTCCCGTCCGCCTCGATGAGGAAGGTGGTCCGCAGCGTGCCTTCGTACGCACGGCCCATGAACTTCTTCCAGCCCCAGACGCCGAAGTCGCGGTGCATCTTTTGTTCGGTGTCCGCACCCAGGTCGAAGCGAAGTCCGTGCTTGTCAATGAATTTCACATGGGATTTGACCGGGTCGGGGCTCACCCCCAGCACTGCGATGCCCGCCGCCCGCAGCGCGTCGTAGCCGTCGTTGAGACTGCAGGCCTGCGCCGTGCAGCCCGGCGTGGCGTCCTTGGGGTAGAAGTAAATCGCCAACCGGTGGCCAGCATAGTCCGCTTTGCTGCGCACGGAGCCGTCTTGGATGGTGATGGAAAAGTCGGGACAGGCCGTGCCCACAGCGGGCATGGGCAGGGGAGGATGGGCTTCGCTCATGGAGGTCGATTTGTGGAAAAGTAACCGCTCACAGCGCCGGAGGTTCACGGCGGGGGCAGTGATTTTTCGGTTTTTTCAGGCCAAATTTACCGCATGCACGCTGCCGCGGGATTTGTGGATGTTGCGGTGACTTTGGCCATCCCCAACTTGCTGACCTTCAGTTTGGAGGGAATTGACGTGCCGGTGGCGCCTGGCATGCGGGTGGTCGTTCAGGTCGGAGCGAGGCGGCTGTACACGGGGGTGGTTTGGCGGGTCCATGGGGTGGCGCCGTCGGATTATGCGGTGCGGCCGGTGGAGGCCGTGGTGGACGACGAGCCGGTGCTCACGCCCGGCCAGATGGCCCTGTTCGACTGGATGGCAGCCTACTATCTGTGCACCCGCGGGGAGGTGTTGGCGGCGGCACTCCCGTCGGGTCTCAAGTTGACGAGCGAGACCCGGCTGGTGCTGCATCCCCGGTGGGCCCAGGGAGGCCGGGCGGAAGGGGCGGGTCTTGGGGAAGGGGAGCGCCGGGTGTTGGAGGCGCTGTCGCTCCGGGAGGGCCTGTCGATGAAGGAGGTGGCGACGTTGCTCGGGGTGGTGCACCCCCAGCGCGTGGTGAACCGGCTGCTCCAGGGGGACTGGGTGATGACGGAGGAGGAGGTGAAGTCGCGGTGGCGGCCCGAGGTCGAGCGCTGGGTGGTTCCTGGGGCGGACTGGCCGCCGACGGAGGAGGGGCTCGGGGACTTGCTCGATGGGTTGGGCCGGCGTTCGCCTCGGCAGGCGGCGTTGGTCATGGGGTACCTGCAGGCGGCCTGGGCGGCGGGGGAGCCGGGGCGGGTCGGGGGGTCGGGGGAGGCGGGGCGGGTCGGGGTCCTGGAGAAGGACCTGCTCGCGGCGACGGGCTGCAGTCGGGCCATTCTGCGCACCTTGGTCGACCGCGGCCTGTTCCAGACCGAGGAGCGGTTGAAGGACCGTTGGGCCGCGGGGGCGGAGCGCCTGCCGGCGTCGTGGAAGCCGGCCCCCCTTCCCCAGTTGAGCCCGGCCCAGGTCGACGCCCTGCAAGCCCTGCGGGCCGCCGCGCCCGGACCCGCTTTGCTCCACGGCGTCACCGGGTCCGGCAAGACCGAAGTGTTCATCCATCTGATGGCCGATGCCTTGGAGCGCGGCGGCCAGGTGCTCCTCTTGGTTCCTGAAATCGCCTTGACGACCCAGTTGATCGGGCGATTGGGCTTGTACTTTGCACCGTATTTGGCCGTTTACCACAGCCGGTTCAACACCCGGGAACGGACCGAGACCTACCTCGATGTGTTGCGCGGGGGAAGCCAAGGGAGCACGAGGGGGCGGTTGGTCGTGGGCCCGCGCTCTGCGGTGTTGCTGCCTTTGGCGGATTTGGCCTTGGTGATCGTGGACGAGGAGCACGAGCCGAGTTACAAGCAACAGGATCCAGCGCCGCGTTACCAAGCGCGGGATGTGGCGGTCTGGCTCGCCCGGCAGCAGGATGCGCCGGTGGTCCTCGCCTCGGCCACCCCGTCGCTGGAATCCGAGTGGAATGTGCGGCAGGGACGCTTTCAACGGGTTTCCTTGTTGGAGCGGTTCGGGGGAGCCCGGTTGCCGACCATCGAGACGGTGGACCTGCGACAGGCCATGCGGGAACGGTCCATGCAGGGCCACTTGACCCTTCCCTTGCAGCGGGCCATGGAAGCCACGCTCGCCCAGGGCAAACAGGTGATGCTTTTTCAAAACCGGCGGGGTTATGCGCCCATGTGGCTCTGCGGGACCTGCGGATGGGTGCCCGAATGTCCCCGTTGCGATGTGGCGCTCACCCACCACAAGGTCCGGGGCCAGCTCAATTGTCACCACTGCGGTTACCAACTGGTTCCCCCACCGCCAGCCTGCGCACGTTGTGGGGCGGACGCCATGCGGAGCCAGGGTCTGGGCACGCAGCGTTTGGAGGAAGAAGTTGCGGAGCGGTTTCCCGATGCGCGGGTGGCCCGCATGGACCTGGACTCGACCCGCAGCCGGGAGGCCCATGGTCGACTCGTTGCCGACTTTGCTCGTCAGGCGTATGACATCTTGGTGGGCACGCAAATGATCACCAAGGGCCTTGATTTTGCCCACGTGGGTTTGGTTGGGGTCCTCGGTGCGGACCGTTTGCTCAACTTCCCGGACTTCCGGTCCTTTGAACGGGCCTATGCCATGCTCACCCAGGTCGCGGGCCGCGCGGGTAGGAGGGGCGATCCCAGCGCTTCAGGACGGGTCCTCCTCCAAACGTTTGCCCCTGATCACTGGGTTTTGGGTTTTGTCCAGCGACAAGACCATGCAGGATTCGTGAATCGGGAAATGGCAGATCGGGAAAGCCACCACATGCCGCCTTTCAGTCGAATGATTCGACTCACCCTTCGTTACATCGATGCTGAGCTGGTGCAAGAAGCGGCCCATGCCTTGGCCCACCGCCTGCGCCAGCGATTTGGAGAACGGGTTCTTGGGCCCGAAACGCCTGCCATCGCCCGGGTGAATGACCTGCATCACCAAGTCGTGTTGTTGAACTTTGAGCGCAGTCTTTCGCCCACCCGCTACAAACCCCTGTTGCTTGAGGATGTTCGGGCCCTGGGTCAGGATGCCCGGTGGAAGCGCGTGCGGGTCATCGTGGATGTAGATCCTTACTGAAGCAGGCTCCGATGCACCGACCCGTCCGGTGCTTGAACCCAACCCACCCAACCCCAAGTCGGCTGTGCTGCAGGCAGCATCAAGTGACCTCGGTCCATGCAAACGGTGCCCGCAGGCAGGGACCATTCGGTTGTGGCCACACACCGCCCGTCCAGTGCATAGGCACGGAAAGTCCAAGTTCCCGGCATCGGACCCTCCAAGGTCAATGCGTTTCCCGTCCAGCGGACCGTGGTGGGCCCTGGCGTTGGGGCCGTTCCGATGGCGTTGGTCTCCGGTGCGAAGCCATGCCAGGTAACCACATCGTTTCCTGAATTGGCCACCCCCAAGGTATCCAAGGCGAGGGCATAAGAAATGTCCGCGGGAGAGGCGAGCCCACTGGAAACCACCGTTTCTTGCAAGTTGAAATCGTTGGAGAAGCGGGTGATGCGCGCCGGGGACCAGGAGGACACATAAAAATTGCCCTCCAAGTCGATGTCGATGCCATCGAGGTTGCCCAAGCCCGTGCCATCGACGAGGGTGGTCACGGCCCCCGTCTCCAAATCCACCCCGAAGATGTCTGCATTGGACCCCCAAGAAACGACCACGGCCCGACCGGCCGCAGGTTCGACCACCACCCCATTGGGCGAACCCGGCAAGGTGGCCAACAAGGTCGCCACCATGGCCCCAGGGTTCGAAACGTCGATGCGGTGGATGCGCCCGTTTCCGAAGTCGCTGACCACCACCCCGCCGGGCATGCTGCCCATCCCGTTCAGGAAGGTCGCCCCCGGAATCACCAGCGATCCCAGCAGCGTCCCGTCCGTGAGTTCGTATGCCCGGATCACATTGTTCCCGATGGCGACCAACATCCCATCCACCGCCTCCATGCCGTGCGAGGCTTGGGCCGAACCGAGGTAGGTGTAGGCGCCGCCCGGTCCATCCGTCGCCAGGAGCGAACTGCCGTTGGAAACCAGCCAGCGGTCACCCAATGGATCGTATTCGACGGCTTCGATGGCGGTCGGGGTTTGGGCTGCGAGCCAGCAGGGAAGCAGGCCCATGGCCAGCCAGAAAGGGCGAAGGTTCATGCCCGAAAGGTACGCCGGAGAAACCCGGCTCAACCCCGATCGCCGAAAAGGGCACTGCCCACCCGGATGAGGGTGGAGCCTTCCTCCACGGCGAGCTCCCAGTCCCCGCTCATGCCCATGGAGAGGGTGTCCCAGCCGGCATGGGGTTGGAGGTCGGTGAAGAGGGTGCGCAGGAGCCGGAACTCGCGCCGAATTTGGGTGCGGTCGTCCGTGAAGGTGGCCATGCCCATGAGGCCCCGAACGTGGACGCCGGGGTACCGCTCGGCCGCGCCGTCGCCCCAGAACCGGCGCAGCGCGTCGGGCTCCCAGCCGAACTTCTCCGCTTCCTGGGCGATGTGGACCTGGAGCAGGACCGAGGTCGGTGTGCCCCGTTCGAGCGCGCGCCGGTTCACCTCCGCCAGCACCTTTTCGGTGTCCACCCCGTGGATGAGGTGGGCCCAGGGGAGCAGCGCCTTCACCTTGTTCGTTTGGAGGTGGCCGATGTGGTGCAGGCGGGCGTCCTCCGGCAACTGCGGCGCTTTGTCGAGCAACTCCTGCACCCGGTTTTCGCCGAAGTCGCGCTGGCCTGCCGCATACGCCGCGCGCAGGTCCTCGATGGGCCGGGTTTTGCTTACCGCCACCAGCGTGACCCCAGCAGGCAAACGCTTCCGCAGGGCATCCAAGCGCGCGGCGATCCGCTCCCCGCGCTCGGTTCCGGGCTCAGCCATGGAGGTGGAGGAACATCCCGCTCCGGAGTTTGGGTTCGATCCAGGTGCTCTTGGGCGGAAACGTGCCGTGGGCATCTGCGATGGATTTGATTTGGCCTGTAGGCACGGGATGCAGTTCGAAGAACGTCCAATCCGGCTCCGCTTGCGCGTGCTTGCCCAATGACGCCCGGTCTTCGGTACCTGCCAGGTACCGCATCCGCTGGTCGTTGCGGGTGTCCGCCACCCCGAAAACATCGGCGAGGACCGCAGTTTCCAGCCACGCCGCATCCACCCGTTGCTCATCCCGCCCTTGGAGCCGAATGCGCCAGCGGCCCGTGGCATGCAACACACCGATTTCTCCGAAGGCCAAATCCTCCTCCCCCAAGGGCACCACCTCCGCCACATCGTCCCGGGCGGCCAAACGCTCCAGCCATTCCGACGGCGACAAACTGCCCCCCGCCACCGCCCGGTGGTAGGCCCGCACCACCAGTTCCTCCTCGGGAATGATGTAAGCCAGCAGCCCGTCGGCCTCCGCTACCTGCAGGGTCGACGCCACCCGGTGGTGACCGTCTGCGAGGTACAAGGCCGGCAACTCCGCGAGCCCCTCAGCGAAGGCCTCCGAAGTCCGGGGTCCGCAAAGCCAAACCGTGTGCCGCACGCGGTCCGCTGTGGTGAAGTCCCAATCCGGGCGCTGCGCCTCGATGACCCGCAACCCCGCATCCAGAGCCGCGTTGGGCGCCGCGCCCGCAGGCCGGGCCACCAGGACCGGTTCCGCCTGGCATCCGACGACCGACAGGTACCGGGCAAAAACGGCCTCCCGGGCCTCCAAAGTCTTCTCATGCAACCGCAGCATCCCATCCTCCACCGCCTGCCGGTCGAGCAGGACCACCCAACCCGTGCAACGATACGATTCGGTTTCTTGGCGGTACACCGCCACCCCCGGTTGCCCCGCTGCGACAATCCAGCCCCGGTCCAGGAAGCTCCCCAGCGCTTTCCGCACCGACTGCGGCTCCACCGACCCCACCGCTCCCTCCGGATGAATCACGTGCAGGTACGAAAACGGGTTGCGCTGGAGCTTGTCCTCCAGTTCCTCCGGGGAATACGTCAGGTACGACCGCGAGGCCACCAAATGGACCTTGTCCGCAGCCGGGTGGAGCAACCGAAAAGACCGGACCCGTGCCATCAACTGCGTGCGGCGAAACCCGCGATGATCTCGGCCAATTCCTCCCCAATCCGGTCCTGGGCTTCCCGCGTGGCCGCTCCCGTGTGCGGCGTCAGGGAGACGCGCGGGTGTACCAACAAATCCGCTCGGGGCGTGGGCTCGTTCGCAAAGACATCCAGTCCCGCCGCCCGGACCTTGCCCGCGTCGAGCGCGGCCAGCAGGGCATCCTCATCCACCACCCCGCCGCGGGCCGCGTTCACCAGCAGCACCCCGTCCCGCATCTGCGCGAACTCGGCCGCCCCCAGCACCGGTGCCCCCGACGACTGCGCCGGAACATGCAACGACAGCGCATCCGCACGACCCAACGCCTCCACCAACGTCACCACCGGCACCGGCACCGGCACCCGCTGACCCCCCACCGTGCACACCACCTCCACGTGGCTCCCCGAGTTCCCCCGGCCTGAGTCCACCGCCAGCACCTCCATCCCGCAGCCCAGTGCATAGCGGGCCAGCGCCTGACCGATGCGCCCAAATCCCACCACTGCCAGCGTCTTCCCGGCCAGCTCCGTCCCTGCGCCGTACGCCTTCTTGAGCGCGTTGAACTGCGCCGCCTCATGCGCCCCCGGCATCTTGCGGTTGCTGTCGTGCAGGAAACGCGCCATCCCAAACAGATGCCCCATCACCAGTTCCGCCACGCTTTGCGAACTCGCGGCCGGCGTGTTGAAAACCTCGATGCCTTGCGACCGGGCAAACGCCACATCGATGTTGTCCGTGCCCACGCCCCCCCGTCCGATGTAGCGCAGGCCGGGGCACGCGGCGATGAGCGGCTCCCGCACCTGGGTCGCGCTGCGAACCAGCAGGCATTCCACCCCGTTTTCTTGGATGAACGAGGCCAAACCAGCCGCAGCAACGGCTTCGGTCCATACCGCATGCCCAGCAGACTGCAGGGCTTTCAACCCCGCGGGGCTGATTCCGTCGTTGGCGAGAATGTTCATGTGCTTGCGATCAGAAAGTGGCCATCACGTTCACCAGGGTCTGGACGGATTCCAAAGGCAACGCATTGTACATCGATGCCCGGTATCCCCCCACAGAGCGGTGACCTGCAATGCCGCTGATGCCCGCCTCCTTCCAGGCGGCATCAAAGGCCGCAGCATCCTCGGGCTGGGCCAAGGTAAAGGTGGCGTTCATCCACGACCGGTCCTCGGGAACGGCGTGGCCCACGAAGCGCGGGTTGCGGTCGATTTCGCCGTACAGCAACTGGGCCTTCGCCCGGTTGCGTGCCTCCATCGCCGGCACACCGCCTTCCGCCTTCATCCACCGGAGCATGAGCAGGGTGGTGTACACGGCAAACACCGGTGGGGTGTTGAGCATGCTGTCCTTGTCGATGTGCTGGGCGAGGTCTAGGTAGGTCGGCAGCTTGCGGCCGGTCTTGCCGAGGGCTTCCCGGTCCACGATGTACACCACGGTGCCCGCTGGCCCCATGTTCTTCTGGGCCCCGGCATAGATGCAGAGGTAGGGAGAGGCGTCGAAGGGGCGGGAGAAGATGTCCGAACTCATGTCCCCAATCAACGGAACCGATGCCGTGGGGTAGGGGTGGTACTGGGTGCCGAAAATCGTGTTGTTCGTCGTGACGTGGAGATAAGCGGCATCCGCGGGCACTGCAAACCCCTTGGGAATGTGGTTGTGGTTGGAAGCTGCGGAGGAAGCCACCACGTCCACCTGTCCCACCATCCGGGCCTCCTTGATCGCTCCAGCCGCCCAGGTTCCGGTGTCCACATACGCTGCACGTCCGCCCTCGGGCAAGAAGTTCATCGCCACCGTCAAGAATCCCAGGGTGGCCCCCCCTTGCAGGAACAGGACCTCGAAGCGGTCGGGCAACCCCAGCAACTCCTTCACCAAGGCCCGGGATTCGTCCATGACCGCCTCGAACGCCTTGCCGCGGTGGGAGACTTCGATCAGGGAGAGCCCCGATCCATTCCAGTCGAGGACGGCTGCAGCGGCTTGCTCCAGGACCTCCCGTGGGAGGATGCAGGGGCCTGCGGAAAAATTGTGGACTTGCATGCTGCAAATTTGGGCCAAATCCCCCCCCATCCCAAGGCCGGGTCTGCCTTAATGCAACCGATTCCAGGGGCGCCAGTCGGGGCGCAGTTTCCAGGCGAGGGCGATGGGGGCGGCGGCCACGAGGAGGCCGGCGGTGGGCCGGAGCCAGAGGCCGGCGGCGGTGGGGGCATCGGGCAGGAGGGGGGTCACCACGGCCCAGCCCGCCGCCACGGCGAGACCCAGTGCCAAGCCGGCCCCGGATTCCTGCACCCAGGCCCCCGCCGGGATGCCCAGGAGGCGCCCCGTGATTCCCGCCATGGCCAGGAATTGCAACCCCGACAACCCCATCACCACCCAGGCCACCCCGGCGGTTCCGGCGCCCACCGCCATCGCGCCGGCCGCCCCGGCCGCCACCAGGACCAGGTATCCCAGCTTGACCCAGACTGCGGCCATGAGGTGGTCCGTCGCCCGCACCACGGCGTCCCCGAGTTTGACCAGAGAGCGGAAAGCCAGCCCCGCGAACAAGATGCGCGCCAACGCCACCGCCGGTTCATACTGCGGCCCGAGGAACAGCAGCGTCGCCTCCCGGGCATAACAAACCAGCCCCACCGTCGCCGGAATCACCACCAGCGACAGCAGCCCGTGCGCCCGCAGCACCGTGCGCCGCAGCACCTCCCGTTGCGTTTGCAGCTGGGCCAAACCCGAAAACAAAACCGTATCGCTCAACTTGCCCAGCACCGTCACCGGCAGGTTGAGCAAGTAAACCGCCCGGTCGTAGTAGCCCGTCTGCGCCCAGCCCGAACGCCCCACCACCACCGTATCCACCTTGCTGCCGAGGTAGTTCACCACATTGTACAACGTGCTGCGCGTGCCGTAACCGAGCATGGCCCGGAAAGCCGGAAAGTCCAGCGGTCCCCAGCAACGCACCGGCCGCAGCCACCAGTACATGATTCCCAGCAGCGCATTCTGCGCCAGCAGCGCCCCCACATAAGCGTAGACCCCCCAGCCCGCTGCCGCCAATCCGAGCCCGACCCCGAGCGTCCCCAACCCCATGCCCACGGCAGCGGCCACGAACAACCTCTGGAACGCCATTTCCCGGAGCAGCAGGCTTTTGGGCACCACCGAGGCCCCGGAGAGGATGAAACTCCACGCGATGAGGCGGAGGATTTGGCCCAAACGCGCATCGCCATAAAAATCACCCACCCAGGGTGCAATCGCGTACAAGCCGAGGTAAAACACCGTGCCCAGGCCCAGCGACACCCAGAACGCAGTCCGCGTGTGCGCAGGCCCGATGTCCTCCCGCTGGATGAGCGACGGCCCGATGCCCACCTGCGCAAAGATTTCCACAAACCCGACCACCACCAAGGCGATGGCCATGACCCCGAAGTCCGCAGGCGTGATGAGCCGCGCCAGCACCGTCACGAAGACGAGCTGCAGCACCACCTGCATCGCCACATTCGCCGTCTGCCAACGGATGGACGACGCGAAGCGCGGTGCCTCGGGGCGTTCTGCCATCAGCGGGCGTAGTTGACGGAGCGCTTCTCGCGGATCACCGTGATCTTCACTTGGCCCGGGTACGTCATCTCGTTCATGATGCGCTGGCTCAAGTCGAAGGACAGCTGGTCCGCTTGGTCGTCACTGACCTGATCGCTCTCGACCATCACACGGAGCTCCCGGCCCGCTTGGATGGCGAAGCTCTTGGTCACTCCGGGGAATTCCATGGCCAAATTCTCCAAATCCCGCAACCGCTGGATGTAGGCTTCGACCATCTCGCGACGTGCCCCTGGGCGCGCCCCCGAAATGGCGTCACACACTTGGATGATGGGCGACATGAGGGTCGTCATCTCGATTTCGTCGTGGTGCGCCCCGATGGCATTGCAGATGTCCGGGCGCTCGCCGTAACGCTCTGCGAGCTTCATGCCCAGCAGTGCGTGTGGCAACTCGCTCTCCTCATCGCTCACCTTGCCGATGTCGTGCAGCAGTCCGGCGCGCTTGGCCGCCTTGGCGTCCAGTCCCAGCTCCGCGGCCATGGTGGCACAGAGGTGCGCGACCTCGCGGCTGTGTTGTAGGAGGTTTTGGCCATAAGAAGACCGGTACTTCATCCGGCCCACCATCCGCATCAACTCGCTCTTCATGTTGTGGATGCCCAGGTCGATGCAGGTCCGCTTGCCGATTTCCTGGATTTCTTCCTCGACCTTTTTGGTCACTTTCGCCACCACTTCCTCGATGCGCGCCGGGTGAATCCGGCCGTCGGTCACCAACTGGTGCAGCGAGAGCCGGGCGATTTCCCGCCGAACGGGATCGAAGCAACTGAGGATGATGGCCTCCGGGGTGTCGTCCACCACGAATTCCACGCCCGTCGCCGCCTCCAGGGCCCGGATGTTCCGGCCTTCCCGGCCGATGATGCGCCCTTTGACGTCGTCGTTGGCGATGTTGAACACCGAGACGGAATTCTCCACGCTGTGCTCGGTGGCCACCCGCTGGATGGTCTGGATGACGATTTTCTTGGCGTCTTGGTTCGCCTTGATCTTCGCCTCCTCCATGATCTCTTGGACCTGTTGGGTGGCCATGATCTTCGCCTCCTGCACCACTTGCTCCCGCAGCGCCTGCTTCGCCTCCTCCGCAGACATGTTCGCGGTCTTCTCGAGCAATTCTACCGCCCGCAGCCGGTCGCGCTCCAGTTCCTTTTGCTTGTGCTCCAGGGCTTCCAGGCGCTGGTCGATTTTTTGCTGCTCCTTCTCGATGTGACGCTCCTTGTTTTGCAAGGCGTCCTGGTCGCGCTTCAGGTTCTTTTGCTCGTTCCGGATGCGGTCTTCGTTCGACTGCAATTTGGAAGTTCGCTCCTTGATTTCCTGATCGTTGCGTTCTTTCAGTTCGAGGAATTTCTCCTTCGCTTGGAGGATTTTTTTCTCTTTGATGGTCTCGCCTTTCAACTCTGCCTCAGCGATGATCTGTTCCGATCGTTTCGTGAGGATTTTGTTGAACAACGTGTAACCGGCAGCTGCGCCTGCGCCCAGGCCTACCACCGCTCCGGTCAGAATGGATAATGCGTCCATGGTGTGTTTTTAGGACCGGGGAGCCAGGGCTGTCTGGATGCGTTCGAGCAGTTGTTCAAGGACTTCGCGTTGTTCGGCAGGCAGGCCCGCTTCCGGCGACTCAGCGGCGGCGGGCGGGGTGGTGGACACCGCAGAGGCAAACTGCAAGGCGGTCATCGCCAGCAGGTCCACGCGGTCTTCTACACCGTATTGGCTGCGAAAGGATTCCATCTGTTGGGCGACCAATTCCCCCGCCTTTCTCAGCAAGGCCGCCTCTTCTGAGGCGACGGTGAGCGGGTAGGTGCGGCCGGCGATGTCGATGTGAACCGTTTCCATGGATCAACGTTGAAGGAGGGCGATGCACGCATCGATCTCCTGAACAAGGGCTTCGATCGCCTCGGGTGAGAGCGTCGGAATGTCCCGGTCTGATTGAATATTGTGAGGTGTTGAACCCTGGCCTGGCATCTCCGCTGGGGCGACCGTGTCGCCAGCGCTGGGGACAGCGCTGGGGACAGCGGCCTCTGCCTCAGCACGTTCTTGGAGCAACCGGGCGATTTCCCGCTCAGCCTCGTCCAACAACAACTGGGTTTCCGCTGCAAAATCCCGCGCCAACGATTCCGCTTTCCGGGCTTCGTCGCGTTCTTCGCTGACCTGTCGGATGTGCTCCTCCCATCGGGCCTTCTGCTGCGCCATCTGGGCCTGCAGGGCATGGTAGGCTGTGAGCAAATGGTCGGCCGCTTCCACCACTTGGCGCACGACCTGTTCCGGGGCCTGACCCATGGTGGGCTGGCTCCCGGCTGCCGGTGTGGGCGCTGGGTTGTGGGGTGCGGAGGTTCCGTTTCCGGGGGATTCCATGGAACAGGGTTCTGGGCAAAAGTAACAAAAAAAAGCAGGGCATGGGGGAGGGGTGTGGCGGTGTCGGTTAGATTTGTCCTTCGGGTTGGGGAGGCGGCGCTGTCCCCCCCGTGACAGGCGGGATGCGCAGGAAAATCAAAGAATTTCGGTGGGTTTGGCGTGGGTTCCTCGCGGGGGCCATCGGCTGCGTGCCGGTGGGTTGGGGGGGCGTGCCAGGGACCGGGTGGGGTGGGGGGAACGGGGTCGGGGTGGGGTGGACCGGGGTTTGGGGGGCGGACGCGGTGCCGGAGGAGCAGGGGCGTGCCGAGGGGGGGCGGGGGCGGGGAGCGGGGTGGCCCGCATGGTCGGGGGACAGTCTGCCGGAGGGGGGCGCGGCGCCGGGGGGCGACGCGGCGGAACCCGCGTTGCGCGGGGGGCAACCCGCTCGCTTGGGTCTTCGGCCGCCGCTCACGGTGCCCTTGGTGCTTTCTGGGAACTTCGGGGAGCTGCGGAAGAACCATTTTCACACCGGCATCGACCTCAAGACCGGCGGCGTGGAGGGATTGCCGGTTCTGGCTGCCACCGATGGCGTGGTGAGCCGGGTCAAGGTTTCGCCAGTGGGATACGGCCACGCCTTGTACCTGCGGTCGTCCCACGGCATCACCACGGTGTACGCCCACCTCCAGCGTTTCGAAGGCCCCCTCGCCCGCTGGGTGCTGGAGGAACAATATCGGCTCAAGCGCTTCGACATCGACCTCGTTCCACCGGACCACATCCGGTTTCGGGCCGGTGACACCCTGGGATGGAGCGGGAACAGCGGTGGCTCCGGCGGTCCCCACCTCCACTTCGAAGTCAGGGAAACCGCCACGGAGCACCCCGTGAACCCGCTCTTCTGGGACCTGCCCATCGTGGACCGCCGCCCCCCCGAGCTCGGCGGCCTCTGGCTCCTCCCGCTGGAAGGCGGTCAGGCCGGCGGTCGGTCCGGACCCTTTCGCCTCGGCCCCGAGGCCGGCGAGACCACCGCGTTGGGGCGAATGCGTTTGGCCTTGGAAGCCCTGGACCGCCTGGACGGCGCGGAAAACGTCTGCGGCATCTACCGCCTGGAGCTGGACGTGGACGGCGTGCGCTGGTTTGTCGCGCAGTTCGACACCCTGAATTTCGCCGTGAACCGCGATCTCAACGGCCACGCGCTGCCCGATGCCACGGGCCGTGTCGCAGGCCAAACCCACCGCCTCCACCGTCTCCCCGGCAACCGGCTTCCCATCTACCGTCCCACCGACTTCCTCGGGACGCCGATCGAAGTGGCTCCGGGGACCACCCGGGTCCTTACGCTGCGCGCGTGGGACGTCCACGGGAATCTGGCTGAGCGCACGGTCCGGCTCGTCGGGTCGAGCGGGGTCGAGCCGGGTTCGGTCACTGCCGCCGCCGCCGCTTCCGGCTCCGGCTCCGCCGCCCCGGGAGCGGAGCCCGGGTCGGTTCCGGCGGCCCGGTTTCGCTTCGGGACCCCACTCGCCCACACCGGGCCCGGCGGCGCGCGGCTCGAGGGCTCCGCCACGGCATTCTATGAGGACACCCGGGTGCCGTTCTACCCCAAGGAGGACCGGGTATGGGTCGTGGGAACTCCCGATCTCCTCACGCGCGAGGCGTTGTATGTGGATGTCCCCTGGCCGGCGGATGCCGCGTCGGGAACGGGTTGGGTCGCTTGGTTGCTGGATTCCCGGGGGAAACGGAAGGAGAGCATGCCCTGCACTTTTCATCTCCGGTCGAAGCAACTCTCCTTCCGGACGACCTATTGTGGGACCTTTCGGTTGGTGCAGGACGCGGCCCCGCCCAGCATCGGTCCCCTTTGGCTCGCCAATGGGCGCAAGGATGCGCCCTTGCGCTTGCCGGGCGGGGAGCTCCGGTGGGCCGTTTCGGACGCCCTGAGCGAGGTAGTCTCGGTGGAGGCCACCCTCGACGGGGCGTGGCTGATGGTCCACTGGGACCCCAAGGCGGACCGGGCCTTCTATCGGCTCAGCGACCAGCGCCACCGGCCCGGAGTGCCCGCCGAAATCACCTTGACCGCCCGAGACCAAGCAGGGAACACCGCAACCTGGCGGGGAACGGTCGTGCTGGGCGAATGAGGCTCAGCGCACCAAGCTGACATGGCCGGACATCACCCGAACCACCGTCGCACCCCGGGCATCGCGGCCCGCAATTTCGGCGCGCCAAGCGTAGAGCGCGGCCGGTGCGAAGTACGCCCCGTCCTGGACCTCTCCGACCCAGTATTCGTTGGGGTCCTGGGTAGCGAACACTTCCGTGCCCCAGCGGTCGAACACGCGCAGATCGAAGCGCTCAATCTCTCCCGCCACCTCCACGCGCCACGCGTCGTTGACCCCGTCCATGTCCGGGGTGAACGCGTTGGGGGCATAGGTGACCCAGCCTTCGTTGACTGCGATGGATTTGCAGGCTTGGCTTACACAACCGTCTGGCGAAACCACGCGCAAGCACAGTTCAAAGGGCGAGGCACCTACAGACAACGCATTGAATTCGAAAGAGATGCCTTCCCCTTCGGCGGTTTGCTCCAGCAGCCAGGTGTGGGTGTCCGCCGGGTCGGTCAGGAGGGCCTCGGCGAGCACATCGGGGGCAAAAAGGCTCGGCTCTGCGGGAGAGGTGGTGAAGCCGGAAGAAGGCTGCGGGAAGACACACACCGGACTGGGTGCACTGGCCGTGCCCAGGCAACCAGCGGGGGTGATGGCCCAGGCAACCCAGGTGTAGCACCCGGGGTCAGACAAGACCACCGGACCGGGGTTGAGGCCGCTGATGCTCAGGCCACCGCCCGGATTGCCCACGGGGTCGATGTCCATCCCTCCGGTCCAGCTGTTGCCCGATGGGCCTCCCGCGGTCGTTGAGGCGGTGACGTCCACCAACAGGGGTGCGCAACCCTCGGTGGTGGGCAGGCTGAGGGTTACCTCGGGCAGGGCTTGGACCGCGATGGGTTGGGTGGTGGCCGATCCACAAATGCCAGGAACGGTGTACGTCACGAGGTGCTGGCCAGCCCCTGCCAAGGAAGGGTTGAAGCCCCCGCCCACGGTGATACAAGGCCCGCAATCTGCGCTCCAGAGCCCGCCACCGACCGCAGGGCTCAAACCGGCCACCTCCGCGTCGATGCACAGGGTGGATGGCGCGTCGAAATCGCTCGAAGTGTTGGGGGTAACCAGCAGATCAACAGTGGATTCTGTCGGACACAGCCCCGGTTGGGTGTAGGCCAAACCCCACACCCCCGGGCCGGCTTCTCCGGCATCGAACACACCTTGGTCGTCGATGCAGCCGCCGCAATTCGCGGTCCAGAGGCCGCCCGGAGCAAGGGGAGTGAGGACGACTTCGCCTACGCCGACACAAACGGTGGCAGGGGCAGTGAAGCCGGCATCCACAGGGGCGCCCACGGTCAAGGTGCCGGTGGCGGTGAGGGGGCAGGGCGGCGTGGTGACGAATGTGACGGGGAAGGTCCCGGCCTGCAGGGAGGCGGGGGTGAACAACCCGGTGGCGGCATCGATGCAGCCGTTACAAGGGATGGACCACGTTCCGGGTACATTCGCCTGCAGGGCGATGGCGCCCTGGTCGGTACAAATGACCTCCGGAAGCTCCAGCTCGGGCGCCACCGGGACCAATACGTCCAGCAGCAGGGAATCCGGGGCGAAGGCGCAGCCACCGGCTTCCCCCGAGAGCAGGACCCAGCCAGCATCCGACTCTTCGACTTCGTTCCAGCTGAGCAATGGCCCGCCGGCGGAACCGCCGCCGCCGCCGCCCGTCCCGCCAGGTCCACCGACCCCCCAGTTCCAAGTCCAGTCCGCCCCGGCCGGCGCGCCAGCAGGCACCTCCAATTCCGCCCCGGCACCGAGGCACACCGCCAACGGCCCGGGCGGCAGCACCACCTGGTACAACGGCACCGGCGTCACCACCAACGTGGTCACCGGCGAAGTACAACCCGCCACCGTCACCGCCAGGCCGTAGGCGACGGGCGCCACGCCGGGGACCACCCACAGCGAGTCCGACCCCGCGTTGGAACCCGGCGCCACGCCCGTGCCCGACCAGGCGTACCCCCCTGCATCCGCCGTCACCCCCGTCTCAATCCAGTCCCCCAGCCCCTGACACCACACCCCTGGCCCCGCCAGGTCGGGCGCCTCCGGCACCGGAACCAAGTCCACCTCCACCGAATCCGGTGCGATCGGGCACACCCCCACCGACCCCGTCACATAGTACATCCCCCCCGGCGCCCCCGCCGCCACCTGGACCGGATTGCCCCCCGCCGCGAATCCGGCCGGCCCCGTCCACTGGTACGTCGCCCCCGGCAGCGGCTCCGCCTGCAAAGCGAACGCCTCGTTCGCACACGTCGCGATGAAAGACGTCGACGTCTCGTGCTGATAAGCCGCGTAATCGCTGAAGTACCCGTAGCGACAGCCCGACGTGCTGCCCCCATTGATGATGCCCAAGTGGAACGGCGTCGAGGTGTTGGCCAAACGAGATACAGCCAACGTGGGCACAAACCCCGTCCCTGTGATTTGCGCGTAGCTCCAAGCCCCTCCGGTTCCCGGTACCGGCAGGAAAGCGCCCGCTGGAACCTGCGCTGCATTCCCATTGAACTGGAAGTTCCCGATGCCCACCGTGGGCACCAGGATGTTCATGGCGAAGAACTCCGAGGTCGACCGCACGAAGGCCACCGACTGCGAGCCAGTGCATTCTACACTCGGCAACAAAGCCCCCCCGACCTCACATCCGAAGCCCGTGATGTGCAGCACATATACGTCCGCCGAAGTCGTGATGTAGGCCGCTGCTGCGGAGAGCACGTATTCGTAACCTTGGCCTGTGTTGAGCGTGGTCACCGGAAAGCCGTTGATGGAAACCTGGGTCGCATTTGATGTGGCCACGATGTACACCCGGTCCGTACTCGTGTTCAGGTATCCGCGGACGGCGATGTACTGATCACCGACCAGGCTCACCGGTACGAGTTGGTCCCCGTTGATGTCCAGGCAGGTGCCGTTGAAGGGGGTTCCCTGGACCGAATCGTCGGAAATGGTCACCGCCACGGGGGCCGACGCAGAGATGAGGGTGCCAGTGGGGTGCTGGTTCCCGAGCACACTCGCGGCCCGCCCCGCCCAGGTCGAGCCCGCCTGGGGCAGCACGATGGTGAAAGGCACACCCGCCGGATGCCCCCCCACGAGGTCCCGGGTGGGCGTGATGGTGACGCTGGTGTTGGGTTGGGTGGCCACGATGTCAAACCCCGCCGTCGAGCTGGGGTAGTTGTTTTGCATCAGGGTTTGGAACGGCGTGAAGAACTGCGTTCCCAGGGCGTTGGAACCCTTGAGCACGAAGATTTCAGGGTTGAAGTTGTTGGAGGGGCTGACCTCGTAGTAGGCGCTGATGGGGGAGGTAGAGACGATGCGGAGCCCCTTGTTAAGTACCTGATTGAAGGGTTGGTTCTCCACCATGCCCAGCCAAGCCGTCAGGTTGATGGAGGCTGCGGCATTCGCAGCGATGTTCACCACCTGCGCCGGGAATGCGGGGTTCGCCGGTTGGGTCACGGTGACCGTCGCCGGCGCATCGAACGTGGCGAAGCGGAGCAGGACCGGGTTGTCGCCGTGGAGCGCAGTCACTTCGGGGGCAACAAACCAGAATTCGGTATCGGTTTGGCCTGCAGCAGTGTGCGAAAAGAAAACCAACAAGAGAAGACCGGTCGCCGCCGCCCAACGCTGCATGTCTTTCCTCATCGCACAACCGTCAATGTGCCCACCAATGGAACAGGACCCGGTTGGGTGATTTCGCGGAATCCGTCGGCATCGGAGATGAACAGCACGCCATCGGTGCGCGCCACGATGATCTCGTAGAAATAGGTGCCTTCGGCGGCATCATCCGCACCCGGTGCCCAGCCGGGCGAGGTGCCGAACGCATCCGAACGGAAGACTTCACCGCCCCAGCGGTTGTAGATGCGGCAGGTGCTTCCGGGGAAGCGGTCCATGCCGGGCACCTCGAACACTTCGTTGCTGTCGTCGCCGTTGGGCGAGATGACGTTGGGCACGAGGAGTTCGCAGACGATGGTCTCCACCCGGTATGCACCTTGCGCGGTTCGGTTGCAAGGGGCGCCGGTGGCCATCAGCACGGTGTACACGCCGTCGTTGCCGGCAGCGGTGCCAGGACCCGTGGCCCACGGCGTGGTCGCTCCGCCGTCGAGGGACTGGTAGGTCCAGGTGTAGTTGTACCCGGGATCGAACACCTGCGGGGCCAAATCCATGGCCTCATCGGGACACCGGGGCCGGTCGATGGGCGCAAAATCCTCGAGCAGAATGGCCGGCAACGCAACGACTTCCACCTCACCCGTTCCCGGGGCGGAAGGGCAGCCATTGAGCAAGGCTACCACCGAAAAAGTTCCATCTGCCAGCAAGGGGATGGCGTCGACGTCATAGGTCGTACCTGCCCAAGCGCCCAGTCCCGGGTGCGTCCAGGTGTAAGTGGCCCCGATGCCCGCCGCGCTGCCCGCCACAGCATAGATGTTCGCGGGCTCGCCTTCGCAATACGTTCCAAGCCCCATGATCACGGGGATGGGGGGCGTCGGGTTCACCGTGAGGTCCAGCGCGTCCGTGGCGGTGGGGCAGCCATCGACCACCCCGGAGAGCGTCCAGACCCCGTCATGCTGCGCCGGTTGGGCGTTCACCAGGGTGAAGTTGGTCCCCTGCGTGGTCACGCCGTTGGGTGCAGTCCAAACCCATTCCCCCCCAGCGGGTCCCGAAGCGCTCCAGCTCATCCCTTCGCCCTGGCACAGGGTGGCCGCAGCCATCCCATTCCCGCCCGGGCCCAAGATGCTGACAGCGGCCAGGGGTACCACCACCAATTCGCCGGTGGCCGCAGGCGAGACGCAGCCGTTCGGTGAGGTCACCGTAACACTGTACGTTCCACCATCCTCCGACGGATCCGCCCCGGCGATGGGCCAACCGGCACCGGTCCCCAAGAGGTTCCCGTCCGGACCGTACCACGACACCGTCCCCAGGTCCGCCGACCCTCCGGCCAACAGCACCCCATCGGTCCCCGCACACAACACCGGCAAGTCCAAGGCCGGCGGTGCCGGCAGTGGCTCCACGTCCACCCAAACCGAATCCGCCCCCAGCGGGCACCCCGCTGCCACCCCCCCGAGTACGTACCATCCCGGCACCGCGGCCCCCACCGACCAAGTCTCCCCCCCCGGACCGGGACCCCCCGGACCCACCCAGGCGAGCGCCGCCCCTGCCGGGCCGGTCCCCGCCAGTTCCACCCCCGCTCCTGCGCACACCCCAATCTCCTCCGGTACGATCAGGGCCTCCGCATGCGGAACCACCTCGACCGTGGCCGTCCCCGGCTCCGACAGGCAGCCGTGGTCACTCAGCACCAACTGAAACACGCCCGCATCGTCGGCCGCCACATCCGCCACCGTCAACGTGGACCCCCCCGGCATCGGTCCATTGGGCCCCGACCAGAGGTACTGTACCATCCCCGCGTCCCCCGTCGTCAAGACCAAATCCTCCCCCTCACAAAGCACCCCCGGGGCCGCAATGGCCGGCGGCTCCGGCACCGCATAAACGAACAAGTCCAAAGAATCCGACTCGATGGGGCACGTGCCGAAAGATCCCGACACCACATACGTTCCCACGTCCGTCAAGTCCACCGCACCCAAGTCCAGGGGATTCCCCGCTCCGAGGGGGCCGTTGGGTCCCGTCCATTCATACGAGGCCCCCGGAATCGTATTCGCGGCCAGCGTGAGACCATCCCCGACACACAGGGTGTTGTCCGTGACGATGGCCGTGTACTGACGTTCCGCATAGTTGCTGAAGTACCCATAACGCGTTCCCGAACTGGCCCCACCGTGCACGATGCCCAAGTGAAAGAACGAGGTGCTGTTCACGATGCGCGAAGCCTGCAGCACCCCTGCAAACGCCGATGCCACGATGTTCGCGTACTTCCAAGCCCCAGCCGTTCCCGGCACCGTCACAAAACTGGACGCGGGGATCGTTGCAGCATTTCCGTTGAAGGTGAAATCGTCCTCCCCGCCCGTGGGCACCAAAATCTTCAACCCGAGGAACTCGTTCGTGGACCGGACAAAAACCACCTCCTGCGATCCCGTGCAGTCGATCGGCGGCAAGATGGCCCCACCCACCTCACAACCGAAGCCCGTGATGTGCAGCACGCACACCGGCTTGCTGGCTGTGTAATACGCGACCGCTGCACTGAGCTGGTGCGAGTAAGCCGTCCCGACCTGGGCCAAGGTGCCCACTTGCACCCCGTTCACATAGATGACCGTGTTGGGCTCGGTGGCCACCAGAAACACCCGGTCCGGTCCATTGAGGTCGCCCTTGATGGCGATGTACTCCATTCCGACCACATTCACCGGGACGAGCTGGTCGCCTGCGATGTCAGCACAACCTCCGTAGGGGGTGCCGTTCAGCGAATCGTCGCTCATGGTCACCGCGATGGGCTGATTGGAGGTGATGAGGGTGCCAGAAGGGTGGTCGTTGGTTCCTACGTTGATGGCGCGGCCGGACCAGGTTTGGCCTGCATTCAGCGTGATCGTGAACGGCACGTTCGCCGCGTGGCCCACAATGGCTTTCTTGGGCGTGATGGTGACCTGGGTGTTGTTCACCGTGGCCACAATGTCGAAGCTGGCGGGCGACTGGGTGTAAGCGTTGGTGAGGTAGGTCTGGAAGGGGACTACAAAGTTGGTTCCCAGTGCGTTATCGCCTTTCAGAACGAAGATATCCGGGTTCAGGTTGTTCGAGGGATTCACCTCGTAGTAGGCCTGGATCAGGGACGTGGAGGTGATCTTCAAGCCCAAATTCAGTACCGAATTGGCGGGTTTGTTTTCCACGAGGTTGAGCCAAGGGCCGAGGTTCAAGCTCTGTGCAGAATTCGCAGGGATATTCAGGGTCTGAACGGGAAAGGCGGGGTTCGCAGGCTGGTTCACGGTCACCACGGCGGCCTGCCCGAAGGTGGCAAAGCGCAGCAGGGCAGGGGAGTCCCCGTGGCCAGCCCAAACCTCAGGCGCCACGAACCAGAACTCGGTGTCCGCCTGTCCCCACGCGACCGACCCTCCTCCCACGACCCCTCCCCAGAGGCATCCCAGCACCCCCAGCCACCCCGCCACAGCCGGCAACCAACCCCCTTTGATACTGCCCATGTTCAGTTCGCTTGCATCCATCGGTCGAAAATACATACCATCTCAAGACGCTCAACATGGCCCGGGGGTTGTTTGGGGCTTCCTGATGGAATGCGTATCTTCGCGCCCCCTCAGGGAACTTCGGTGCCACCGGGCCCCGTTTCCCCCACCCGGAGAGGTGCCAGAGTGGTCGAATGGGCCTGACTCGAAATCAGGTGTACTCGCAAGGGTACCGGGGGTTCGAATCCCTCCCTCTCCGCGAAAACCTGAAAAAGCCGGTGCAATCGCACCGGCTTTTTTGCTTTCGGAGACGGATGAAGTCCACTTCAAGCCGTCACCGGAAGCAAAAAAGCGGCGGCCGCCGGCCGCCAAGCTTTTTCAGGTTTTCTAGCCCCCCTTCGGGATCACGAGCGCTAGCGAGTAACCCCGATCTCTCCGCTTTACAAGTCCAGTTTCTTGTATCGCTCGGTCAAGACATCTTTGTAAGCCGCTTTCATTTCCTCCGACAGAAAGGATTGATCGATCCAGTGGGATGCCTTTTGCTTGTTTTTGAGCATTCGGTTGAAAGTTCCCTTGATTTGTTTGGAGGTGAGGTCCAAACCTTCGCCCAACTGCTCAAAATGTTCCCGGCTTAGTTTGTTTTTCTTGCCAGCCAGCGTTAAAGCAACCTCCTCCTTATCCTCTGGCAAAACAATGGCTACGTTCAACAAATCATAAGCAGGGGCGAGCCCCCAGCCAGACGGAGTTTCTATCATAGAGAAGTTCTTGAGGTGCATATCATTATTGCCTACCAGAAATGAAAACACAGCCAGGTCGAAGAAATAGGTCTTGTCCAGCAAAGTATTGCTCGAATAAGCATCCAGTGCCTTACCCACTTTCTCCATGGAACTCTTGTATTTATCAGCTGCTTCAGTAATCTGAAACATATCGAGCATGTGAACTTTTTCACCTGCTTCCGTGCGATCTATCCGCTTGGTCAGGTAGGATCGCTCTCCAGAAGCCAATCGAATGAGGGAAGAAGGCACAGTAGGTATTCCAAAAGCTTCTGCCATTCGCATGGTGAGATGCTCATTTTCTGGCATTTCCGGAAATCGGTCAGAAGGAGGTTTGAAAATGTAGTGACCGCCCAATGCGCCCACTATGGTAAGTCTGGAATCTGCCTGATGGGTTGATGCTGCAACCAGTGACATGGATAACTTGGGTTGGACACCGGGAACCGCCACGCTTCGCTCCACCACGTTTTTTGCGAGTTCATCCATTTCATCCAGTGAATATTCTATTGTGGGCGGTGTTGGTGTTCCAAAAATCTCCAAAGAGCATTTTTTATGAAAGTCATTTCCCCCCTGAGTGGGATCATAGCAGTACAGGCATCTATTCTCCATCTTCATTGCGTATGGGTTCAACACTCACCGCACCAATGCAATTCTGGCAACAAGCCAGGAGCAAACCCATGCGATCATTCTTATTGATTTTCCAGCTTTTTGATGCGATATCCAGCAGCCATCCTTCTGGAATCAATCCTTCAAAAAAGGGGAAGAGTCTTTTGTCTTTATAGGGTTCTGAAGCAACCGGCATTGTGAAGGTCACAAAGTCATTGGGATGCTGATCAACGTATTGTGCGTAGTACTGAAATACATATTCTCCATCATCGGTTTCCGTTAAGATACCCGCCAACACACCCTTGTAAAGCACTTTTCCCTGTCTCATTCCATTCGTTCTTTGCTGTTCACAGGGGCCAGTTCATGGCCAAACATTTTGAGAACCAGGTTGACCTTCTCCATATTGAGGTTGGTTTTTCCCTGTTCTATTTTGCGCAACACAGTAAGGGCCACTCCAGCTCGTTCGGCAAACTCCTCCTGAGTGAGATTAACTTCTCTTCTGCGCTGCTTAACAAATTCAGCTAAGTTCGTCATTATATGTTTAGAGGTATAATTGCATCCAAAGATACTAAATTATATGCGAAAAAATATAGCTTTTGACGAAAAGCCTCTTTTATATGCCCAAGCGTATAAACGTCATTTTTGAGCCAAAAAGGTCACGCAGAGAAATGAACCCTGGAGAGAAAGATTTGCTTTGG
>JBIKTK010000163.1:0-4308 GCA_044348125.1 Flavobacteriales bacterium
GCTGCCTCCTCCCCGGATTCCCCGGAATCCCAAGCACCTCCGGCCTGTCGGCACAGACCCCCTGCACGTGGAGCAGCACGAGCACCGAGCCCGCCTCCGGGGGACCGACCACGACCCAGGTGGGGCAATACCACAACAACGGGACGTACTTCTTGAAGTTCGATGCCGCTGCGAACATCGTCCTGGAGTCGGTCAGGGTCTTCGCAAACGGGGCCGGCAACCGCTCCATCGCCCTGCTGGACCCATCCGGCAACATCATCGAAGCCCTCCAGGTGGCGGTACCCGACGGCGAAAGCGTGATCGAGCTCGGCTTCGAGGTGGCGCAGGGTTCGGGCTATGGGCTCCAGTGCCTGAACGAAAACCCCCAACTTTGGCGGGACGGCTTGGGCAGCGACCTGAATTTCCCCTACGCCATCGGCGACCTCGCGGCCATCACGGGCACCTCGGTCCAAGGCGAGAACGAGTTCAATTACTACTATTTCTTCTACGACTGGACGGTCTCACCCGGCGCCCCAACGATGGTTTCGGGCGGGTATCCATGCTGGAACGTGGAACTCATGGACGTAGCGCCCATCGCTGAGGTCGGTGGCGGGGACAACGGAAACGATTGTTGGGGCTGGGTGGATCCAGCCTCCGGCCGGGAAATCGCCATCTATTGCCGATCCAACGGTTCAGCCATCATCGACGTAACGGACGCTGCGAACATGAAGTATTTCGCAAACGTGCCGACAGCCACCACAGCGAGTTTGTGGCGGGACGCCAAGGTTTACCAGAACCATGCCTTCATCGTTTCGGAGGCGGGAGGACACGGCATGCAGGTCATCGACCTCGCGGCCCTCATGGCCTTGCCCACCGACCAAGTAACCACGGTGGAACCGGTGGCCCATTACACGGGCTTCGGCAATGCGCACAACATCGCACTCAACGAAGAAACCGGCTTTGCTTACCCCATCGGCTCCAATACATTCAATGGAGGCTTGCACATCATTGACGTGTCCAATCCCACGGCCCCAGTGCTAGCCGGTTCCTTTGACGGCTACTACAGCCACGATGTCCATTCGGTGGTGTACCAAGGTCCCGACGCGGCGTACGCAGGGCGGGAGATTGTGTTTTGTTTCAATGGAGGCAATGGCATCGCCATTGTGGATGCTGAGAACAAGCAGGATGTTACCTTGCTGTCCACCTTGTCCTATGCCCAGTTGGGCTACACACACCAGGGTTGGGTCTCGGAGGACCACCGTTACTGCTTTATGAACGATGAGTTGGATGAATTGAACTTCGGCAACTACACCCGGACGTACGTGGTGGACATCCAGGACTTGAACGCTCCCCAGGTGGTTGGTTTTTTCGAGGCCCCGGTACCTGCCATCGACCACAACCTGTATGTTGTTCAGGACAAGATTTACGAGGCGAACTACAACAGTGGATTGCGCATCCTCCACCAGACAAATCCAGCCGAGGGCCTTCTGGAACTGGTCGGTTACTTCGATACCAATCCCGGAACCGACGCAGCGGCCTTTGATGGCGCATGGAGCACCTATCCGTACTTCCCCAGTGGCAACGTGGCCATCTCCACGATGAGCCACTTTTTCATGGTTCGACCCGATGCTTCCATCGCACCCGGGGGTGGGGGAGGGAACGCGGTTGCGGCGGTCAATGCGGATGCTTCGGATTGGGGTTTCGCCCCGAATCCAGCGCCAGACCGGGTTCGCTTCACAGGATATGCGGGGCCGGCCGATGTGGAAATCCAAGATGCGGCTGGACGGCAAATCGCACGCTACACGGGCTTGCCAATTGGACCCGACTTTTTCTTGGACGTTTCGGGTTGGGCAGAGGGAATGTATTTGATTCGGTTGCAGCCTGCGGGTTCGCGGTCGGGAGGAAGCGTTCGGAAGTTGTTCGTAACCCGCTGAATCCCTCGGGTTCAGGTGTTGCGCGCCTGCAAGAGCTGACGCAACCGCTTGGTGGTGGCACCGGGCCCGGTCTGGGGTTCGATGGAGCCACCGAAGGCAATCGAGACTTCGCCCCGCTCTTCGCTGACCACCAAGGCCACAGCGTCGGTGCGCTCCGTGATGCCGCATGCCGCCCGGTGTCGCATGCCCCAATGGCTGGGCACGTCTTGCCGCTCGGTCAAGGGAAGCACCCCGCGGACCGCGGTCATCCGGCTGCCTTGGAGGATGAGGGCACCATCGTGAAGGGGACTCGACTTGGAGAAGATGCTCTCGATGAGGCCGGCGTTCACCTTGGCGTCGAGCGGGGCGGAAGCGGTCAGGTGGGGGGTGAGCGGGGATTTGCCCTGCAAGACCATCAGCGCACCATCGCCCCGTTCCGCGATGGAGAAGGCGGCGTCCACGAGGCTCCGCAAGTCTGAGGGAATCGAGGGTGCCTGCGCGGGCATCCAGCGGCGCATCCAACGGGGCACCTTGCGCAGCACCTCCTGGTCGCCGATGTGCAAGAGGAAGGCACGCAGCTCCTGCTGGAAGACAATGAGCAGTGCCACGACCCCGACGCCGGCGAATTGGCCTAACAAATCCCCCAACAGATTGAACCCCAAATAGCTGACGGCCTTCCAGACAAAGTACAAAACGGAAAGGCCCAAGAAGATGGGGATGGCAGCGGTTCCCCGAACCAAGCGGAAGATGCGGAAAACGACATAGGCCACCAGCAATACGTCCAGTACATCTACGAGGAACGCCAAGCCCCAATCCGAAGCGGGCAAGGTGAGGTCGAGCAAGATGGGGCGGTCGTGCATCATGCCACGAAGTTAGTTCAGGTCGGTTTCTGGATTTCGGAGCAGATCAAAGAGGGTGATGACCTGCACTGCGGCTTCCACGTCGTGCACGCGCAGGAGGTGGGCACCGCGCTCCAAAGCCCAGGCATGCAGCGCGGTGCTTCCCAGCAGTGCCCCTTCTGGATCCGTTTGCAAGGGCTTGTAAACCATGGACTTTCGACTCACGCCCACCAGCAAGGGAGCACCCAGAAGTTGGAAATCGGGGAGGGAGCGCAACAGTTCATAGTTGTGGGCGATGGTTTTGCCGAAGCCAAACCCCACATCCAACACCACGTCTCCCACGCCAGCAGCCCGGGCCTCCATCAGGGACTGGCCCAAAGCGCGGTAAACGTCGGTCACCACGGACGTGTAGTGGGGGGCCTGTTGCATGGTGGCCGGGGTGCCTTGCATGTGCATGAGGACGTAGCTTGCTCGGTGGCGGGCCACGGTTTCCCACATGGCGGGGTGGTTCAAGCCCCGAACGTCATTCACCATGCCGGCCCCCGCATCCAAGGCCCGGTGGGCAACAGAAGGATGGTAGGTGTCGATGCTGATCCGCACCCCGGGGATGCGCGCCCGAAGCCCTTCGAGGACCGGACCCACCCGGTCCCACTCGGCGTCCGCACCGACCTCCACAGCGCCCGGCCGAGTCGATTGCCCGCCCAAATCCAGAATGTCCGCGCCCTCCTCCCAAAGCCGAACGCCATGCGCCACCCTCGCTTCGACTCCGGCCTGGGGATCCCCGTCAAAAAACGAGTCCGGGGTACAATTGACGATGCCCATCACCCGCGGTCGGTCCAAGGAAAGCAGTTCCCCCCGAAAAGCACAAGAAAATCCAATCGGGACCGGTTGCAAAACGACCATGGTAGGGAAGGTTGTATCTTGGCCCAAGTTACCAAGCGCAACCGCCATCAGGTGCCTTTTGAGCAACCCATGTCGCCCTCTTCACAGAACACATCGGCATCGTATGCCCTCGTACTGGCCCGGTGCCAAGCTCTGTTCGAGCGGAAGACGGCCGATTATGGAACGGCTTGGCGCATTTTGCGTCCCCCTTCCTTGACCGACCAGATTTTCATCAAAGCAAACCGAATCCGGACCGTTCAGGAGACGGGTCGTGCCCGGGTGGATGAGGACATCGAGGATGCCTTCATGGGCATTGTGAATTATAGCTTGATGGCCGTGATTCAGTGTGGATTGCCCGTGGATCACCCTTTGGATTTGGCGCCTGAGGCGGCGGGCAAGCTGTACCGGGAAGCAGCCGAACAGGCCCGCTCCTTGATGGAAAAGAAGAACCACGATTATGGGGAGGCTTGGAGGGACATGCGCGTGGCTTCACTCGTGGACCTCATTTTGATGAAGGTGCTGCGCGTGAAGCAAATCGAAGACAACCAAGGCAAAACCCAGGTCTCCGAGGGGGTGGAGGCGAACTACCTGGATATGTGCAATTATGCCCTATTTGCGTTGATCCACCTCGCGGAGGCCGGCAACGCGCCTTCGACCAACTTCCCCGCGAAATCCCTTTGACATGAAGATAGCCG
>JBIKTK010000006.1:0-12494 GCA_044348125.1 Flavobacteriales bacterium
AACGGCTGTGGAGGTAAAAGACGTCCCCTGGGTAGGCTTCCCGGCCTGGCGGGCGACGCAACAACAAAGAAACCTCCCGGTAAGCTACGGCCTGCTTGGACAAGTCATCGTAAACAACCAGGGCTGGTCGACCTGTGTCCCGGAAAAATTCACCAATCGCTGCTCCCGTGAACGGAGCATAGAACTGAAGCGGAGCCGGATCAGAGGCCGTTGCAGCGACAATCACTGTATAGGGCAATGCTCCGTTGTCTTCCAAGGTCTTCAGGATGCCCGCAACCGTGGAGCCCTTTTGACCAATCGCCACATAGATGCAGAAAACGGGTTCCCCAGCTTCGTAGAATTCCTTCTGATTCAGGATCGTGTCGATGGCGACCGTAGTTTTTCCCGTCTGGCGGTCCCCGATGATCAACTCACGCTGGCCCCGGCCGATGGGAATCATGGCGTCAATGGCCTTGATGCCTGTCTGCAAGGGCTCGGCTACCGGCTGGCGATAAATGACCCCTGGCGCCTTCCGCTCCAGTGGCATTTCATACAAGGTTCCACCGATTGGGCCCTTGCCGTCAATGGGCTCACCCAGGGTGTTAACCACGCGGCCCAGCATGCCTTCGCCGGCCTTGACCGAAGCGATTCGGCCGGTTCTTCGTACCGTCGCACCCTCGCGAAGGTCACCAGAGGGCTGCAACAACACAGCACCCACATTGTCCTCTTCCAGGTTCAATGCGATGCCCCGAATTCCGTTCTCAAACTCGATGAGTTCACCGGATTGAACGTTGGTCAGGCCGTAGATGCGCGCAATGCCGTCCCCCACTTGGAGAACCGTGCCCACCTCTTCGAGTTGCTGTGCGGTCTTGATCCCGGAAAGTTGTTCCCGAAGAATCGATGTAACCTCTGCTGGGTTGATATCTGCCATAACTCAGTTTGTCTTTGACGCTTGCCGGCTCAGAAGCCTGGCTCGTAATCATGTTCTACCAACTCGCGCCGAACGGCTTCGAGCTGTCTTTTGATGGACACATCCATCATCCGGTCCTCTAGACGCAACACATAACCCCCAATCAAGTCAGGACTGAGCGTCTCTTTCAATTCCACCGGTCCATTGTGCACACGGGCAATGGACTGCAACAAGGCAGCACGAGAATCCGCCGACAGTGGCGCCGCGGAACGAACTTCGGCTGCCAAGATGTTCTTCTTCTTTCGGAGCAACTCTTGACAAGACTTCAAAATTTCAGCCAAGTAAGGTTCTCGACCCTTCTCTACCATCAAGCGCAGAAAACCAGCTACCAACGTGCCCAAGTGCTGTCCAAAAACAGCCTCCAACACCCGGTTCTTCTGGTCTGGCTTGATGACCGGCGAAGCCAACAAGGCAGCCAAATCCGAACTCCCGTGCAGGACCCGAGCCAACAAGTCCAAGTCTGCTTCTACCCGATCCAATTCTTGGCGGGACTCAGCCAACTCCAACAAGGATTTGGCATATCGACTGGCTACGCGAGGCTGGGCCATGACAAGATCAGTTCAACGGAGATTCGTCCATCAGTTTCTTCACCAACGCCTGCTGGGCTTCATCCTGGACCAACGATTGCCGGAGCAACTGTTCCGCGATTTGGACAGACAAGGTGGCTACCTCTGCTTTCAATTCGGCCACAGCGGCTTTGCGCTCCAAGGCAATGGCATCTTTCGCCAAAGCCAAGTCGCGGTCTGCCTCTTCCTTTGCGCGTGAACGCGCTTCAGAAACCAATTTCTCTGCTGCCTCGCGGGCGTCCTTCAAGATGCCATCACGCTGGGCCCGCGCTTCCCGGAGCAAGCGCTCGTTGTCAGAATGCAGCACCTCCATCTCCTGGCGTGCTCGTTCTGCAGCCCCCAGCGCTTCGTTGATTCGCTGTTCTCGGTCATTCAGGGCGCCGAGAATCGGGCCCCAAGCAAACCGCTTGAGCAAAAACAGGACCGCCAAAAAGGCTATGGTGGCCCATACCAACGTACCCAGAGCGGGTGTCAGCAGTGCATCCATGGGATCAGAGCGCTACCAGCAAGCAAACGATGACCGCGAACAGCGATACACCTTCAACAAGTGCTGCAGCCACGATCATGTTCGAACGGATCTCACCAGCTACTTCGGGTTGGCGTGCCATGGACTCCAGCGCAGCAGCTCCAATGCGACCTACGCCTGCACCTGCACCGATGGCAGCAACACCAGCTCCGAGGGCAGCGAGGCCCTTTTGCATCTCAACGTCGAGAAGGATATTCAACAATTCCATGTTGTATGGGTTTGGATGGATTTCTAATCAATGGTGGGCCTCCTGCTTTGCGTCTCCGAAGTAGAGAGCCGCCAGCAAGGTGAATACGTAGGCTTGAAGGAAGGCGACCAACAACTCCAGGCAGTACATGAAAATCATGAACAACGTGGAGAAAATGCCCACACCGAATCCGGTCCCTGGGGCTTCACCGCTTTGTCCTAGAATGAAGATCAAACTGGTGAACGCCAGGATGATGATGTGCCCCGCGGTGATGTTTGCGGTCAAACGAATCATCAAAACGATCGGCTTCAGGAAGATTCCGATGATTTCAATGGGCGTCAGAATCAAAACCTTCACCAAACCCGGAACCCCCGGCATCCAAACGATGTGTTCCCAGTAGTGCTTGTTGCCGTTGAGGATGGTGATGAGGAACACCAAGGTGGCTAGGACCATGGTCACACCCAACGTACCCGTGATGTTGAACCCCCCCAAGAATGGAACCAAGCCCAGCAGATTGGAGAAGAAAATGAAGAAGAAGAACGTCAGCAGAAAGGGCATAAAGTGGTTCGCGTTGTGCCCCAGTGCTGGCTTCGCCACCTCATCCCGGATGAAGAGAATGAGCGGTTCCATCGCATTGCTGAGTCCCTTGGGCGCAGCATTGGGGTTCTTCTTGTAACCACGGGCCATCGAAGTAAAGATCCACACCATCAACGCCAACATCAGCAACATTCCGAAAACCGATTTCGTGATGCTCAAATCCCAAACCCTGGCGCCGTTGTCTGCCGAAATGGTCTCTGCGTGCAGGGTGTAATCGATGCCCAACCCACCCGAACCGTGGCGGTCTCCATGTCCGTGGCCATGAAATGCACTGCTCATGAAAACATCCCAACCGTGCCCCTCAACAAACAAGATGACAGGCAACGGGATGTGCACATCCCCAAACAAATGGATGTCGTGGGCGTCGGAAATGTGGTTGATGATGAAAGTGCCTGCCTCAAACTCCGCTTCGTGGGCATGGTCTTGGTGGCCTCCTGCGAGGGAATCTGTCGCTTCCGCCGGTTGAGATGCCCAGACCGAAGGAGCAGTCCACAGGCCCAAACCCAGAACCAAGGTTCCCATGAGGGTGCCCAATGAGCGGTGGAGGAGCGATTGCGTTTTCAACCCGTGGTGATGAAATTCGGCGCAAAAATAGGCATTATCTCTTGTTGTCAAGAGAACTTCTATGGTTTGGCCTTCGCAATGCGCTGAAGGTACCAAACGAAATGCGCGGTGTGCAGCATGTAGACGCCGAAAAGGCCCATGGAAAAAGCCACCCGTTCCCCGCCTCCCGACAGGATGTAGGCCAGTAGCGTGGCCATGGTCACGAGCAACTTCACCCCGGTCGATCCTTGCACCGCGCTCACAAAACGGTGCCCAGAACCGGATGCCGACCGATTCACCCAGCGCATCAGGAAGGCGCTCAATGCCCCGAAACCTAGGATGATGCCGAGCCAGTATCCGCCGCTGGCGAAGGTCCGGAATGGCGGAATCAGCCAACCCAGTCCATAAAGAAGTCCTGACAATACAAACAACTGCACCCAGTAGGCGTTCAACCGTTCTTTTTCCATGCCATCTGAATCATTGCAACCATCGCCGCCAAAGTTCCGACGATTGCACCCAAAAGCGTACCCCAGGGTGTAGATGTTCCCGATTGGGCATCCCATTTCCTTCCTGCCCAAACGCACAACAGGATGATGGTCGCCATGGTCCCGGCCATGCCCGAGAAGCGAAGGATGGGAGACAGCGGCGGGCGCGTTCCCCGATCCCTGGATGGGTGGACGCTCAAACCGCGTCCGCAGTCTTCCGCTCCCGCTGAACGGTCGGTTCGGGCTTGCGGCCCAGACGCTCCCCGCCCATCTCCTTCACCTTCGACATCAACTGCATCACCCCAGAAACCTGCGAGCCCGCTTCGATGCTCAGTTGGCCATACTTCAATTCCCCTTGGACCCGGCTGGTCGCCTTCAAGGCCAGCAGTTCCTGAACCGTCACATCCCCCTCCATGCGACCCTCTACCTCACATTGACCACACCGAACCACCCCCATCACCGATCCCTGAACACCAATGACCAACCGTCCCTGGATGTTCAAGTCGCCTTCGAAGCTGCCGTCCACCCGGAAACTGCCTTCGCTCTCCACCGTGCCCCGGAAAACCGTTCCCTCTACGATGCGGTTGATGGCGCGATCTTGCGCTGTATCGGCCCGTTGGGCCTTTTTTCCCATTCCAATCATGGCGGCAAGGTAGAAAAACAACCGAAAGTTATCAACCGCCGGATGTTAAATAGTACTGCTGGAAAAAAGCCTTGTACTCCTCCAACTTCTTGGATTTGAACAGCTCCACATAATTCTCGCTCGAAATCAAGAACATGTCATAGCCCGAGGCATTCAGTTCTGTGAGCGCCTCCCGGTCGGACGTAAACGCCTCGTAATACGTCATGCCATAATCCTGCCGACGGAAACTCTTGACCAAGATGATTTGGTGCGTCCGGTCCAGCAAGTTGGCGGTCAATCGAAGGTTGGCAGAGACATGGTTCTTCGCATTGTAGTCAGAAATCTGGGCCTTCACCTGCTCGGGATTGCCGCGACCGACTGGAACCACGATGGCGAAGTAGTGCTCCAGGTACGGCTTGTGCTGGTAAATCTCTGGTGCCTTCTCCTCCGCCACAGCCGCCGTATCTGCGCCGGCTACTTCCCGCAACCCTCCGAGGGCCGTGAGCAATTCCAGGGCGAAGGTGGCCTCTTCCGTTTCTGGACAACCATCGACCACGGCATAGAGCGCCTCGAAATACGCCAACCGGTCCCGCGTGACGGCACTCAACCCGCCGACACATTGCGCCTTGAGAAGCCGGTACTGACACAAAAAGTGGTTCTCCGGTTCTGCCTCAATGATACCCGAAACCGCCAGCAACGTCTGCTGGTACTGCTTGTCGTAGTAACGCATCAAGTGGCCTTCGTAGACCAAACGCTCCGCCTCCCGGCGGACCTCCTCTTCGTCCGCAAAGTCAGGGTTCTCCACCATTACCGCCCACTCACTGCCGGGATAGCGCCGAAGGATTTCCGCCGCCCAGTGCTCAGAATTGCACGTTCCGCAGAATGGGTTCTGGTAGTTCTCCTCCACCTCCCGCTGCAGGTAAGTCCGGAACAACTGATAATGGGCCGTGGGGTGGAAATCACTGTCCTCGTAACGCTCCAGCAGGGTCTGCCAGCTCAGAATCGCATTGGGTGGATCCGACAGTTTCTCTTTGTAGTCCAAACCCGCGTTGTAGTATGCCTCCGCAATCTTGGCGTGGGCTGCCAGCCGTTGGTCCGCCGCGCAAGGGAGACCCGCCAACAATTCGTCCCGTGTGGGGATGGCTCCCTCCGACGAAGCCGTCGCTGAAGTATCCGCAGTACCATCCGATTCGGTTTCCTCTGTGTTCTCGGAGAATCCACTCGCCATCTTTCGCGATCGCCGCCAGTGGTCCTCCAGCGGCCGATCACCCCAGTAGTCTTGGAAGTTTCGGCGCCCCGACGCTTTCAACTGGGCGTTGTAGGGCCAAAACATCCCCTCCCCGCCCGTTCCTACACTTTCTGCTTCCCGGCGCGCGGCCTCCTCTGCGGCCAAGCGGGCCCGCTCCGCCTCCGCTTCCTTGTCGGCGATGATTTGGTCTAAACGCGCCAACCGCTCGTCTTCATCTAAGTCACAAATGGCCAGCAAACTGTCCTGTTCCTCAATGATTTGCAAGTTCCGAACCAGGTCCGTGAGGTTCTTCGCGAGGGCGTTCACTTCCGCGCTGCGCGGGTGCTTTTCGTCCATGAAGGTCACCGCGCTGTCGTAATAAGCCTGGGCGTTGACGTAGTCCAAATCGTCCATATACAAATCTCCGAGCCGCAGGTAGCCCTTCATCCGTTGCCGGTTGTTCCCCGTGTCTTCACGCAGGGACTGTTTGAGCAACGTGAATCCGTCGTCCAAGCGGCGCTCCTCCAGCGCCAGTTCCGCCAGGGCGTAATAGATTTGGTCTCGGTACGCGTCGTTCTTCTTCGACTCCAGCATCTCCTTGAGCAGGGCGACAATGGGCTCGCTCGACCCGCCCCGGCGATCGAACGCCATGGCCTGCCGAATCTTCGCGTAGAACTCCAGTTCGTACGGCGTGCGCATCTCCACCACCTCCTTGTAGCGTTCGATGGCATCGGTGGACCGGCCAGCGGCCTCCAGACACTGCGCCAAGATGAAGGTGGGCCGGGCCCGTTCCATCCCCTTGGGCAACAGCGGCACCGTTTCCTCTAGGCGCGCAATGGCCTGCTCGAGCTGGTCGTACTTCAAGTGGTAGGTGGCCTGGACCAGGCCCACAAAAGCCCGCACCTCCTCGTTCTTGCCTGTGCGAAACGATGCCGCCTTCATGAGGGCGTTGTTCGCCTTCACTTGATCGCCCTGCGCCATGTAGGTCCGGGCAAGCCACGCGTTGCTCCAGGCTTGGGCGTCGTCGTAATCCAGGGTCCGGACGAGGTACTGGAACACCTCCTCGGCCTTCTCCAGGTCCCCCCGCATCAGGTGGGCCCGGCCGATGACGTCGTAGTTGTCATCGATCCAACGGTTCAGTTCCGGCCACCGGATTTCCTTCTGCTGGCTCCGGGGAGGCTGCAACGTGTGCTTCCCCACCACCTTCGTGCACTTTTCGATCGCCCGTTCCAAAAGCGGGTCCACCGTCTTTGCCGTTGTCTCGTCCACTTCGATGAAGATGGGCAGGATCTCGTCGTAATTCTCCTCGTACGTCGAATCCAACCGCTCCTGGGCCTCGCGCATGGACTCTGTGGCGTAGAAGAACCCATTGTACCGCGCGTTCACATTGTGGTACAGCCGGTAGATGCGGCCATCCCGGGTGCGGGAACATCCCACCAGCAGCACCGCTGTGGCGAAGAACAACCCAATGCGGATGCGGGTATGATGATGCATGAACGGGGGTCTAACGCAGAGCGCGCTAAATTATTCTATTTCCGGAACGAAAAACCCGGACCCAAGGTTCCCCCCGGTGATGAAATTCCCGAATCGCCGATATTTGCCCCGTGCTGAAGTCAAAACGCTCGTGGAAGGTTTGGTGGTTGAAACCCTTCCGGCTGACCCTTCAAGAGGAGAAAACCTTCTCGGAACGGTGGCAGGCGGGGTTTTCGCGGCTCGGTTTGGCCTTGACCGCCGCAGGCGTGGTGCTGGGCATCGCTGCGGTGACCTATGTCCTCGTGGCCCTGACCGGTTTGCGCGAGTACATTGTTCCCGGCTATGCCACCGATGAAATGCGCGGACTGGCCCGGGATGCGCGGCGGGATGCGGACAGTGCCCTGACCATGCTGGAACAGCAGTCGCAGTACTTGGAGGCCCTAGGCGCCATTTTGCGTGGCGATGTCCCCGACGATGGCCAGATGCCGAGCCGGGAAATGCTCGACAGCATCATCCAGCAGGAGGCGATGACGCTCAACTTTCCGCTCTCCGAAGCTGACTCGTTGCTGCGCCTCCGCATCGGGGAGGAAGACCGCTTTGCCCTCCGCCGTGACGGGGTGGAACTGCCACGGGTCGGGATTCCTTTCGCGCCTGTGGAAGGCCAAATCTCCATGCGCTACCAACCCAGCGAGGGCCACCGGGGAATCGATTTTGTCGCTCCTGCAGGTTCCTTCGTCTACGCGGTGGACGATGGGACGGTGTTGTTCGCCTCTTACACCGTCGACGGGGGGTACGTGTGCATGATCCAACATCCCCGCAACCGGATTTCGGTGTACATGCACAACCAGTCCCTCCTCCACGAAGCGGGGGATGCGGTGCGCGCCGGAGACCCCATTGCCGTCATCGGTGCCACCGGGCGCACCGCCAAGGGACCCCACTGCCACTTCGAATGGTGGGTCGACGGTGCCCCCATCGATCCCGAACCGTGGCTTCCTTACCAGCCCCAGCGGGTCGCCCCTTAGACCCTCACCACTGCGTTCCGACCAGCGCCCGAAACCGCTGCAACCGAACCTCGATTTCCTCCCGCGTCACCTCCAGCAGCCGCTCTGTCCCGAATGCCTCGCACGCAAACGACGCCATGACCGAGCCGTACAGGACAGCCCGTTTCATGTTCTCCACGCTGAAATCCCGGGTTTGGCTCAAATAGCCGACCAAGCCTCCCGCAAACGTATCTCCCGCCCCCGTCGGGTCGACCACGTCTTCCAAGGGCAAGGCCGGGGCGAAGAACACCTCCTCCCCGCTGAACAGCAGCGCGCCGTGCTCTCCCTTCTTGATGATCAGCACCTTGGGTCCCATGGCACGGATGCTGCGGGCAGCCTTCGCCAAGCTGTGCTCGCCGCTCAATTGACGGGCCTCCTCATCGTTGATGGTGAGCACATCGACCCGCGCCAAGACCTCCTTTAGGCTGTCCCATGCGATGTCCATCCAGAAGTTCATCGTATCCAACACCACCCACTTCGGACGGGGGTCCAACTGGTCCAATACCGATGCTTGCACTGCCGGATCCAGGTTCCCCAGCATCACCACCTCCGCTCCCTGGGCCCCAGCCGGTACCACCGGCTTGAAGTCCGCCAACACGTTCAAGTCCGTGACCAGCGTATCCCGCGCGTTCATGTCGTAATGGTACTTCCCCGACCAGAAGAAGCTCTTCTCCCCCTTCCGACGTTCCAGCCCCGTCAGATCCACCCCCCGCTGCGTCAGTTCCTGGAGAAACCCCTCTGGAAAGTCGTCGCCCACCACCGAAATCAGGTGCTGGCGGTCCACAAAATGCGACGCACTCAAACCGATGTACGACGCCGCACCCCCCACCATCTTCCCCGACGTTCCGAAGGGCGTTTCTACTTCGTCAAAAGCCACCGTACCCACGATAATCAGCCCCATGTTCCCTTCGTTTTGTTTTTTGCAGGCCAAATGTACCACCCGCCGAAACCTTTCCGAGCCGCACCCGTATCCTTGAAAAAATCAACCATGCGAACGGCAGGACAGCGTGTTCTTCGTATCTTTGCCGCCGCAAAACATTCCTCCTTAGCTCAGCTGGTTAGAGCATCTGACTGTTAATCAGAGGGTCGCTGGTTCAAGTCCAGCAGGGGGAGCAAAAAAAGGGAAGCCACGAGGCTTCCCTTTTTCGTTCCAACTCCCTCGGAGTCAGAGCAAATTGATGCGTTGGGCGAGGAGTTCCTTGTACGAACCTCCCACCGGAATCTCCTTCTCCATGCCCTCCATGGTGATCATGGCGTACTTGATGCTCTCCACCGCATCGATGTTCACGATGAAGCTCCGGTGCACCCGAACGAATTGGCGGGGATTGAGCTTCTGCTCCACCTCCTTCATCGTGCTGTGGATGGTATAGCTCTCCTGGCGGGTGTGCACCACCACATAATCCTTCAGCGCCTCGACAAACAGCAAGTCCTCATGCTTCACCCGCACCAAACGGCTGCGATTCTTCACAAAGATGACGTCGGCATCCGCCTTGTGTTCCGCGAGGCTGCGCAAGAAGTCGCTCTCCAACTTGAGCTCCTGTTCCTTGCCATGCTTGTGCAGGGCCATCTCGATGGCTGTTTGGATGTCCACATCCTTGAAAGGCTTCAGGATGTAACCGTGCGGTTCAGCCATCTTCGCCTCGTTCAGCGTGTTCTCGTCGGCATAAGCCGTCAAAAACACCACCGGGATGTCGATGTTCCGCTTGATCTCCTCGGCTGCAGCAATGCCATTCATGTCCCCTTTGATCATGATGTCCATGAGCGCGAGATCCGGCTTGTGCTTCAAGGCCAATTCAATGGCATCCTCCCCATTGTCTGCCGTGGCCACCACGTTGTAACCCAGGTTGGTGAGGCAGCGCTCAATGTCTTTCCGGACGATGATTTCGTCTTCCGTTACGAGGATGTTAATGGGCATATCAATTCGTTTTCAGCAAGTTTCAGCGCTTCGGTACAAAACTAATCAAAAAGGAACTTCCCGCTTCCAGGTGCTGGTCGCCCGCGAGCGTCTGGCTGCGGATGAGGAGTTGGGCATCGAGCTGCTCAGACAGGGCTTGAACGAGGTACATCCCCAAGGAGTCGCCTTTTCCTGAGGCCAAATCCGGTTGCACCCCCACCCCATCGTCCCGCACTTCAATGGTCACGCGACCGCCCAGCTCCGAGAGCCGAAGCACGAGTTTTCCCTCGCTCCTGCCCTTGAATGCGTGTTTCATTGCATTGGAAATCAACTCGTTGACCAGCAATCCACAGGGAATGGCCTGCTCGATGTTCAGGTGTATTTCCTCCAACTCCGTTTCGAAGGCCATCGCACAGTCTTTGGGCGCATAACTGTGCAACAGGTTGCTGGACAACCGCTTGAGGTATTCTGAAAACCGAATGGAACTGAAATCAGTGGTCTTGTACAAGGACTCGTGGATGTAACTCATGGTCGAAATCCGGTTGATGCTGTCTTCCAGCACGTGCACCAGATTGGGGTCGTTCACAAAGCGACGTTGCAGGTTGAGCATGCTGCTGATGACCTGCAGGTTGTTCTTCACCCGGTGGTGCACTTCCTGGAGCAACACCTCCTTTTCCTTCAGTGCACGGCGAATTTGCTGGTCTGCCTCCTTTCGGTCGGTGATGTCATACACCACGATGCTCACTTCATCCTGTTCGGGCTCTCCACCATAGTGAACCGGGTTGATGAAAACCTGAACCCACAACAGCCGATTGTGCAGGTCCAGCAAGGGCAATTCAAACTGCTGGGGCTTGCCCTCAAAAACGCGTTCGATGTAGCGGTTGTTTCCCGGGTTTTGTCGGACATCCACCCGGTCTAAAATGCCCGGCAAAACTTCTTTGCCCAGTTCCACTTCGAGGCCGCAGGTAGACATGAGCTCATCCCGAAAATTGTCATTGTGGGAAGTCACCCGCCTCTCTCTATCCAATGTGAAAATCAGCAAATTGCGGGTCGAATTGAACAAGCTTTGCAGTCGAGCCGATTGCAAACGGGCAGAACGTTCATGGCGGCGCATGTCCGTCACATCCAAGAACATGCCCCGCAAGCCGACGCGCTGCCCACTTTCATCAAACTGTGCCGATGCGCTGCCCATGACCCAGACCGTGTTTCCTGCCGAATCCCGCAAGGTCCAATCGCGCCGTGATCCCTCCAATGCGTCCATCCATTGCAAGTCTGCGCCGTCCGGAAGGCCTTGGACCACCTGTTGGACCCGGATTGCCTCCAAATCTACCTCCCGGTATCCCAAGGTTCGGAAGAAGGCGGGATTCGCATAGGTGAAATACCCTTCGGCATTCACAAGGAAAATGAGGTCGGTCGCGTTTTCGAGGATGTCCCGGTAACGCTCTTCGCTTTCACGCAACTCCAACTGGGCCAGCTTGATGTCCGTGATGTCCCGACCGACCACCACAGCACCCAGGCTCAATCCTTCTGCATCCCGCAGAACGGCCACCGACATCAGCAGGGTGAAGGTCTCCCCGGTCGACCGAATGCCCTGTACTTCTCCTGCGAAATAGTTCCGGTCCTGCAGTTCTTGGAAGATGCGTTCGGCATCTGATTCGTCCGCCAGAAAACCCCTGAATGTGAGTTGTTTGGCCTCTTCAAATGTCCATCCAAACTCCACAGAAGCAGCCTGGTTCCATTGCATGAGCTGACCGTGGACATCGAAAGCCACGATCATGTCGATGGAGCTCTCCACGATGCTGCGGTTGAGTCGTTCCGCATCGTGCAGGCGCCGCTGGGTGGCTCGGTGGCGTTCAATTTCCTCCAGCAACCGGGCGTTCGCCTCTTCTGCCAACGAAGCCCGCGTCTGTTCGCGGCTGAGCTGGGCCCGCGTCGTCAAATCCGTCAAGGTGACCTGAATGGCCGGGTTTCGATCGAAGAACGACAGGGTCATCCGGATGCCCACCTCGCGTTCACTTCCCTGCTTGAGTTGAAGACGCAACTCTTGGTAGGGCATTTTGCGGCCCTCCCGGGTCTGGTGCAGCGCATCCTCCAACGCCAGTCGGTCATCGGGATGAAAAAAGCCCACCAATGAAAGGTCGTAGAGCTCTTCTTCCGACTGCTCTCCGAGCAAATCGGCCGCCATGGCATTGGCGTATTTGATGCAACCCTCTGAAACCAAGAACAAGCCGATGGGGCTGGTCTCTACCAGCAACCGGAAACGCTCCTTGGTCCGCAACAAATCCAACTCGGTTCGCTTGCGCTCGGTGATGTCATACACCAACAGCACCTGCAACGTTTCGTCTTGTTGGGAGCGGTTCAGGGTGGCTTCGAGGTGAACCCGG
>JBIKTK010000164.1:0-4298 GCA_044348125.1 Flavobacteriales bacterium
GAAGTAATCGCCGAAGGACCAGTTGCCCAGCATCTCGAACATCGTGTGGTGGTACGTGTCCACCCCCACTTCTTCCAAGTCATTGTGTTTCCCGCTGACCCGCAGACATTTCTGGGTGTCGGCAATTCGAGCATGCACGATGGGGCTGTTTCCCAGGAAGAGGTCCTTGAACGGGTTCATCCCCGCGTTGTTGAACATCAGCGTGGGGTCGTCCTTGATGACCATCGGTGCAGAGGGCACGATTTCGTGTCCTTTCGAAGCGAAGAAATCCAGAAACGTCTGGCGAATGCGGCGGGCTTCCATGGGGGGAGGTCGTTAAAGTTGTGAAAACCCGGCCTGCAGGCTTCCGGGGCGTGAAAATACGTCGCACATTTGCGAAATGTCGAAGCGTTTCCACAAGATTCGATTCAACGAACGGACCCTTGAGCTGGAGGAAGTTCCCTTTGGCTGGCGGGACTTCGTGGTATTTGGGGTCAAGCGTTTGGTCTACTTCGGGGCGATTGCGGCGGGAAGCGTTTGGTTCTTTGAGAACGTCTTGCAGAGTCCGATGGCGCGTGCCCGCGAGCGCGAGGTGGCTTTTTTGGAAGGCCAAATCGAGGACCTCAAGTCGGATTTGCAGCAGATGGATGCTGTCCTTGTGGACATTGCAGAGCGCGACGATGCCATCTATCGTTCCATCTTCGGCACCGACCCTTATCCCCAGCACCTCCGGAATCCAGGGGTCGGCGGCGTAGACCGAAACCGGTCCCTCCGGGGCTACCGGCATTCGGATGAGATCATCGCGTTGCGGGAAGGGGTGGCGGAACTTCAGCGCCGGATGGTCGCTCAGAGTCGGTCATTTGATGAGGTGCTGGATTTGGCCCGCAACCAGAAACAAATGTTGCAGTCCATCCCCGCCATCCAACCGGTGCGCAATGCCGATTTGAAAAGCATGGCCAGCGGTTACGGATACCGGATTCATCCCATTTACAAGGTGCGCAAGATGCACTACGGCATGGACTTCGCTGCGCCGACGGGTACCGAGATCTTCGCCACAGGGGACGGGGTGGTCATCGAGGCGGAGCGGAAGTACAATGGTTTCGGGCACTACGTGGTCATCAAGCACGGCTTCGGCTACCAGACCCTCTACGCCCACATGAGCGTCATCGCCGTGCGCACGGGCCAGCGCGTCAAGCGCGGTGAGGTCATCGGCCTGGTCGGCAACACGGGCACCTCCGTGGCTCCGCACCTCCACTACGAGGTGAAGAAGCACGGGGACAACGTGAACCCGGCCCATTACTACTTCAACGACCTTTCTCCTGCTCAGTACGAGCAGATGTTGGCGGCCTCCAGCGAACCCAACCAGTCTTTCGACTGATTTTGTGCAATTTCGTTTATCTTCGACCCAAACCCACCTCCCCACGGGAGCGGAACGGAAAGAGAAATGCCATCGAATTTGGCCATCGAAAAGCGTTATTTCACCATCACGGAGGTCGCTGACCAGCTGGGGGTGAACCCGTCGATGTTGCGCTATTGGGAAAAGGAATTCAGGCAGTTGCACCCTCGGACCAATGCCCGCGGGAAGCGGTTTTACACGGCCCGTGACATCGAGGTCATCCGCCGCATCCACGAACTCGTGAAGGTGCGTGCCTACACCATCGAAGGGGCGCGTCGGCTCCTCAACGGCGAAATCCCCCCTGACGACCGCGTGCCCCCACCGACCCATGAAGTCCAAGACTTTGAGTCTTCCGTTGTCGCTTTGTCCCCCCAAGATGCTCCCATGGCTCCAGGAACTGCGCTGCCTGTGACCGAGCTCTGTGATCGGCTGGAACAGGTTCGTGCCACCCTGCTGGAGTGGAAGGAAATCGCTGAAACCCGCTCGGCTTCGCCTCGCTGAAACACCGCGGCTTCGCCGCGGAAAAATCGACGGCTGTCGCCGTATGAGATGGGACATGTCGCCGAGAGGGGCTCCCTGTGGACTGCTCAGAACGGGGAGGCCTGCAGTTTTCCCTGGGCGGGCCATTGCCTCACTCGGTCGGACCTGGTGGACCTAGAACCCTCTTTGCACCACCTTTCCTGATGCCACCATCTTCCATCTCCTATCTCTCATCTCATCTTTTCTCGAAAGCGGCGCAGCCGCATGTTTCTTGTTTCAGCGCAGGTAGCCCCGGACGTAGGCGTCCACGCCCGCTTCGAGCTCGGTGAAGGGCCGGTCGTAGCCGATGGAGCGCAGCTTCGAGAGCTGTGCCTCGGTGAAGTATTGGTAGGTGTCCCGGATGTCAGCGGGGGTGTCGATGAAGTCGATGCGGGGTTCGAGGTCCATGGCATGGAACGTCGCGCGGGCCAAATCCAAAAACGTCCTCGCCTTCCCAGAGCCGAGGTTGTAAATGCCCGAGTGTGCCGGGTTCCGATGGTGCATCAGGTGCATGCAAACGTCTGCGATGTCCTCCACGTAAATGAAGTCACGGGACTGATGGCCATCGAGAAAGTCCGGTCGGTGGGAACGGAACAAATGCATTTGGCCTGTCGCCTGAACTTGGCGGAAGGTGTGGTAGACGACGGAAGCCATCCGGCCTTTGTGGCCCTCGTGGGGGCCGTAAACGTTGAAGAACTTGAGGCCGATCCAGAAATAGGGAGCACGGGGTTGGGCCAGGGCCCAGCGGTCAAAGTCGTGCTTGGACCGGCCGTAGGGGTTTAAGGGTTGGAGGAGGGGCAAGAGGGCATGGTCGTCGCTGTATCCGTGGCTGCCATCGCCGTACGTGGCAGCGGAGGAGGCGTAGACCATGGGGATGCCTTCTTCGACGCAGATGTTCCAGAGGGTTTGGGAGTAGTGGAGGTTGAGGGTGTCGAAGACCGCGGTGCTTTGTTCGGTGGTATCGGTTCGGGCGCCGAGGTGGAAGATGAACTGGACCTGGGGGGCGTGGGCACGCAACCAGGCGGGGAAGGCCATGCGGTCGACACGCTCCACACACTGGAGATTCTGGTGGTTGGGGGTTTTGTCCGCGCGGCTGAAGTCGTCTACCAAGACGAGGTCGAAGAAACGCTCAGCATTGAGGCGGGCGGCGAGGCGGCTCGCGATGAACCCGGCGGCTCCTGTAATCACAATCATGAAGCGAAGGTAAGGGTGTATCTTTGCACCATGAAACAGGTGTACGTCACCCGGCGTGCCCGCTTCAATGCGGCGCACAAGCTCTGGAACGAGGAGTGGACGGAGGAGCAGAATCTGGAGATTTTCGGAAAGTGTGCGAATCCCAATTGGCACGGGCACAACTTTGAGTTGCACGTCACGGTGAAGGGGGCGCCGCGTCCGGAGACGGGGTACTGCATCAACCTGAAGGACCTGAAGCGCATCATTGAAACCCATGTGGAGGATCCGGTGGACCACAAGAACCTGAACCTTGACGTCCCTTGGATGAAGGGGATTCAGCCGTCAACCGAGAATCTCATCATCGCGATTTGGGAGCAGTTGGAGCCACCCATCAACGCCTTGGGATGCACCTTGCACCACATTCGGTTGTACGAAACGGAGAACAATTACGCCGATTACTACGGCGGTTTGTGAAGCAACATGGCACTGTACGAGCGCAAAGATGTTTGGGATGAGGAGGCGGTGGCCCGGATGGCCGCGCAATACCGCGCGTTGTTAGGCCAAATCGGTGAAAACCCAGACCGGGAGGGCCTGGCGAAGACGCCGGAGCGTGCCGCCAAGGCACTGGCCGTGCTGACTTCGGGGCTGTCGGTGAACCCCGCGGACATCCTGCGGTCCGCCCTGTTCACGGAACCGAGCGACGAGATGGTGCTCGTGCGTGACATCGAGGTGTACTCCCTTTGCGAGCACCACCTGCTCCCCTTCTTCGGCAAGGCGCATTTGGCCTACCTACCCGACGGAAAAATCGTGGGGCTGAGCAAGTTACCCCGGGTGGTGGATGCCTTCAGCCGCCGATTGCAGGTCCAAGAGCGCCTGACGGAACAGATTCGGGACTGTGTGCAGGAAACGCTCGGCGCCCGCGGCGTGGCCGTGGTGATCGAAGCCCAGCACCTGTGCATGCAAATGCGGGGCATCGAGAAACAGAACGCCATCACCACCACGAGCGCCTTCACGGGGGCCTTCCTCGAAGACCCCAAGACCCGGAAGGAGTTCCTGGACCTCGCCTTGGGCGCCCGCCGCTGAGCTGGTGTGTATGGATTTGGGTTCTTTGGCTAGCGGAAATTGTTGGATTCTGTTAGATTTGGCCTACAATTTTGAAGCAAAATGAATTCCTACGATCCTCCTCGGATTTTTGACGGCACCCAAATGTCGTCTCAGGTGTCGTCTCAGG
>JBIKTK010000166.1:0-4278 GCA_044348125.1 Flavobacteriales bacterium
CCCGTAGCCAGAAAAACTTCCCCCCCGGATTGCATCATTGGACTTTCAAACCACAAGGGGCGCACGGTCGGTGCTGGGTGGAGCTCCGCACATCCAACCACCGAAGCCAGCGCTACGTTTATTGGACAGGCGGCTCACATCCGGTCGGGCATGGCAATGCCCAGCAGTCCCATGGCGGAGCGGATGTTTTTTCCGCACAAAGCAGCGATTTGAAGGCGTAGCCGTTGGAGTTCGGGCCGGGGCTCTTGCAGAATCGAATGATCTTGGTACCAGCTGCTAAATCCCTTCGCCAATTCATACGCGTAATTCGCAAGAAGGGAGGGGTCGTAGGATGCAGCCGCTGTTTGCAATACCTGGGGGTAGTCTAGACAAGTTTGAATCAAGTCAGATTCCATCTCGTCAAAACCTTCTGTCAAGCCCGAAGGTGTCAAAGCCTCATCCCACCCCAATCCGGCGGATTTCAGGATGCTCGCAATCCGAACAAAATTGAATTGGATGAACGGACCTGTATTCCCGATGAAATCAATGGAGGCCGCGGGGTCAAACAACATGTCTTTACCGGGTGAAACCTTGAGCAAGAAATACTTGAGTGCACCGTATCCCACCTGTTTGTAAAGAAGTTCCCTTGGTTCATCATCCATGCCTTCCAACTTGCCACGCTCCTCTGCCATTCCTCGCGCCGTTTGAACCATTTCTGCCATCAAGTCATCGGCGTCCACAACGGTTCCTTCCCGTGACTTCATTCTCCCCTCGGGTAAATGAACCATGCCGTAACTCAAGTGAAAATTCCGGTCGGCGTGTGGAACCCCCAAGCGTTTGAGCACAGCAAACAGCACTTTGAAGTGGTACTCCTGCTCGTTGCCCACGGTATAAATTTGTCGCTCCAATCCAGGAAAATCACGGTAGCGTTGGAGCGCAGTTCCAATGTCTTGGGTGATATAGACCGTTGTCCCATCCTTGCGAAGCAACAACTTCTCATCCAGCCCATCCTCCGTCAGATCCACCCAAATGCTTCCATCTGCTTTTTGGTAAAACACCCCGCGTGCCAACCCATCCAGGACCTCTTCACGCCCCAGTTGGTAGGTTTCTGATTCGTAGTACAGGCGATCAAAGGTGACCCCCATGGCCTCATAGGTGGAGGCGAAACCATCGTAGACCCAACCGTTCATTCGGCGCCAAAGGTCCATTACCTCAGCATCCCCCGCCTCCCAGCGACGGAGGAGCTCTTGGGCCTGGAGGATGGCAGGAGCTTGGGCTTTTGCATCCTCCTCGGAGCGCCCTTGGGCCATGAGTTCTTGGATCTCGCCGCGGTACCACTGATCAAATGCCACATAGTACTTGCCTACCAACTTGTCCCCCTTCATGCCAGATGAGCTGGGCGTCTCGCCGTTCCCGAATCGCTCCCATGCGAGCATGGATTTGCAAATGTGGATGCCCCGGTCGTTGATGATTTGAACTTTCACGACGTCGTGTCCAATCGCCGATAGCATCTCTGCCACAGCGTGCCCGAGAAAGTTGTTTCTCAGATGGCCGAGGTGAAGGGGTTTGTTTGTGTTGGGGGATGAGTATTCCACCATGACCCTGGGCAGGCTCCCCCGGGGACCCCGTCCCCAATCGGATTGTGCTCCAGCTTCCTCCAAAGCGGCCACCCAATAGCCTGGTCGAACGGTCAGATTCAGAAAGCCTTTGACAACGTGGTACGAAACAACATCCGGTACAGCTTCCAGGATGGATTTTCCCAAAGCTTCTGCTGTGGCTTCAGGGGATAGCCGTGACAGCCGGGTCAAAGGGAAAACAACCAGCGTTCGGTCTCCGGGAAACTCCTTGCGGGTCCGCTGAACAGAAATGTCAGAAGGCGTTACATGGGCTCCAAAACAACGGGTTACCGCTGTGGCAGCAGCCTCTTGCAAAAAAACATCCAAAACGGCGTGGGACATGGGGAAATCAGGGAGTCAATGGGAATGCGAACCAACGGGGAGATGGACCTCTGCAATCATGCAGCGGGCGCTGCCCCCCCCACAGGTTTCAATGACGTCTAAGGGCGTTTGAATCAATCGTCCGAAACTGCTCAGCTCCGCCCGTTGTGCTTCGTCTAGGCTTCGGAAAGCTGCTTCACTCATCACAATGCAAGCCTCCCCCGAGGAATCCTGCAGTTCGAGCATGTTTCCAGCAAAGTGTGCAATCTGATCTTCTCGCAAGGCCACCACCGTTTTGCCATCTGCTCGCAACGTCTGAAGGACCATTTCGCGCTCTTCAAAATCATCGATGCAATCCAAACAGATGGCCGCAAAATGGGTGCCGATGGACATCATGACATTGGTATGATAAATCGGCTCTCGCTTGTTTCCTACCGTCTGGTTGGCAGAAAAGACGATTCCCTCAAAGTCAAATGCCTCGCAAAACGCTTCCAGCGCATCTCGGTCGGTACGAGGGCTTCGCGCAGCATAAGCCCGATGGTGCACCCGATCCAGCACCATGCTCCCCGTTCCTTCTAGAAACTTCTCGTGCTCCTCGAACTCAGAGAAGTCCACAATCTCGGTCACATCAAATCCATGGACGAACTCCAAATCCGCGAGGATGTCCTCCCGCCGCTCGCTCCTTCGGTTGGGCGCTTGCATCGGGTAGAGCGCAATGCGACCATCTGCGTGAAAAGACACCCAATTGTTGGGGAACAAGGCGTCTGGCGTATCGGCCTCCGGGTCATCTTCGAATACCATGACGTGAATCCCTTCCTCGCGCAACCGCGACACCATGGCATCAAATTCAGCTAGGGCACGGTCCATGATCTCCTCCGGAGACAGGGATGCACCACCTTGTTGGTAGTGGTTGCTGGAGGCAGTTTGTTCGTTCGACCGAAACGAAGCCGGTCGAATCATCATCACATGCGATGTGGTTTGCATTCTCAATCTCAATAAGTCCGGCGCAATGGCAGGGTGGTACAGCGCAATAAGCCGCCCATCTTAGCTGTTTCACGGAAAGGAACCTCAATCACTTCATAACCCCACGTTCTCAATTGGTGATTGACCCGATCGAAACCTGCACCTGAAATCAGGGTATGCGGGTTGATGCTGATCAGGTTGCTTTGCATTTGGAACATCTCCTCTGCATTGATTTCGAGGAGTTTGCCACGGAAGCGGGACCGAATCCAAGAGATGTCTTCTTCGCGTTTGAGTCCTGCGGGATGAAAAATGGCATGGCCACCTGAGGCGACAAACAAGCAACAGTCCAGATGCAATGCGCCCTTGCGGGCGTCTTGGTCAGATTTGTTGAGTTCGAAACCACGAACTGGGACACCGGGAAACTGCGTTCGAAGCCAATCCAGCGCCAGTGCATTCGTTCGTGCCGTTTTGTAAAGGGAGAAATCGGGTTCTTGGGAATACCCCACCCACAACTCACCATCCATGGGCATGATATCCCCCCCCTCCATTCGAACGGATTCAGGGACTTTGACCGCGGGATCGGAGGCCAACTTCAAAACTTCTTCCAAGCCGCGTTGCTCAGGTCGGCGCTCCTCCACCAAGTGGGTGAGCACAAATGTCCTACCCACTACCAACCCGATGTCCCGCGTGAAAACTTGGTTGACGCCGATGCTGTACGGTCGCAAAACCTGCACCCCCCGGCTCTCCAACACCGCGGCCAAACCGTCCAATTCGGCTGTGACTTCTTGCTCACGGGGATAGGTGCCTGCCACAACGTGCTCCAAAGACTTGGGGTCATACGTTTCTTCCGCACGGGGCGCACCTCCCATTCCTGACCCGGTCCCCACCAAAACCAGTTCCAAGGGCGACCACTCATCCCGTATGTTCCACGGTGTCGTATGATTCGCCTCCATAGGCGCAAAGATAAACCCCCAGCGGTCGCCCGCGTTACTTCGGGAATGGATAAGCCGGGTCTTGCTCCCGCCACATCCGGAGAACCTCGGTCATCGCGGTTCCAGACATCATCAACCCTCCGTTGCTTTGTTCATTGAAGTTCCCTGGAAGAAACGCAAACTGACCAGCCGTCTCACCTGATTTGGGCAAGATCACCCAAAGTCGATTGTCACCTTCCACCTTCCACTGGCGCTTCCAGGTGGTACTGTCCTGAATGGGCCCGGGGTCCTCCGAGTACGTAGCATGTCCTTTTCCGTAGGATGCTTCCACCATGCCCTTGATGCCCTCGGGATCCCCTTGGTACTTGTGCGTAAAATCTACGAAGTGCAACAAGTCAAGGTTGATCAAAGCCACCCACTGGTCTCCGTCATCCACCAAAGGGCTGATGTAACGAATCACGGCTTGC
>JBIKTK010000007.1:0-12448 GCA_044348125.1 Flavobacteriales bacterium
CCTTGACCTTCTTGCCCTTCTCCACGGTGATGGCCAACATTGCGCCGTTTTCGAACAACGTATCAGGTCGTTGAACCACCTCGATGCGGGCATCCCAGTATCCCTTCTCCGCATAGTGATCTCGCAAACGCTTTCGGGCCTTGGCAATGACATGCTCATTCACGATGCGGCCCGTGAGCAAGTCCATCTTGCCCTTGACCGTTTCCTGCTCCGAACGGCTGATGCCCTCGATGGTGTAGCGCGTCAACCGCGGCAACTCCTGTACCCGGATGACCAAATAGACCTCCGTGCCACGAAACTCTGCAACCTCCAACGAAACATCGCCGAAGAGTTGCTGCTCCCACAGGCTCCGAATCGCCTTCGCCACCCCTTCCCCAGGAATGACCAACTCCTCCCCCACGGCCAAACCGCTGAACAACTTGATGGCCTGTACGTCCGTGTACTCTGCCCCCAGCACCGTCAAGCCAGCGATGGTATACGTCTGAGAACCCTGTCCTTGGGCACGAAGCAGTTCGCCTCCCCACAGCGCCAACAGCCAAAAAGCCCCCCACCCCAAAGCCCGCGAGAATCGAATCATTTCGCCCATCATTTGGTCCCCGTAACAGAAGGATGCAAAACTCCGCCAAATCTCCGGTCCCTCCGCTGAAAATCGCGAATGGCGTCAAAAAAATGCGCCTTCCTGAAATCCGGCCAGAGCACCGAAGTGAAATGGAACTCCGCGTAGGCCAATTGCCACAGCATGAAATTGCTGATGCGGTGTTCCCCGCTCGTCCGAATCATCAACTCCGGATCGGGCAATCCCCGCGTGGACAGGCGAGAACTGATCAGATCCGCATCGACCGCTTCCGGTGATAGTCCATCTCGAATGATTTGCCGCACCGCCTCCACCAGCTCCCATTTGGAACTGTAACTCAAGGCCAGGATCAAGTCCAAACCATCCAGCGCCTCCGTTCGATCTACCGCCGCTTGGAGCGAGGTTTGGCATGCAGCAGGCAGCGCGCTCAAATCCCCGATGGCCCGCAATCGAACCCGCTTCTCGGCCAAATCGTCCACTTCCCGGATGAGCGTGTTGACCAACAGGTCCATCAAAGCCGCCACCTCCTCCGCAGGCCGGTTCCAGTTCTCCGTGGAGAAAGCGTACAGCGTCAGGTAGCGCACCCCGGCCTCCAGGGCCCCTTCGACCGTCGACCGCACCGACTCGACGCCGTGCATGTGTCCGTACATCCGCTCCTCCCCGCGCATCTGCGCCCACCGACCATTTCCATCCATGATCACCGCAACATGCTGCGGAACCCCCTTGGGGTCGATGCCCAGCGCCCGCAAATGCTCCGCCCGCTGGGCTGCCGCCGTTTCCGTCATTGATTCCAGCACGTCGAAGGCCGTTTCGAAACCCGGAAACTGATGGACGCCGTGAGGAAGCCGTAAACGTCATCTCGCCCAGCATCCCCCCGTTGCAACCCAGCCTGACTCACCCGGTCGTTGGGGGTCGACAACGCCTGGTCGGCCAACCGAACGGCCAGCTCGCCCTTTTCCTCCCGCAGCACCGCCTCGTTGGCATAAAAACCGCTGACATCATCCAGATAATCGTTCCAGGTCTTGCGCAACACCCAATCCATGTTGAAAGCGAGGAAGGGCCCCACATTCGCCTTGAACCCGAACCCGAATGGCAGCGCCAGTCCGGTGAGCGCATAGGGCGTCAATCCTTGCGCCTCCCCCCAAGTCGTGCCCTGTCCCTCCGTGCCCAGGGGTTGCAGTTCGAACCAAGTTCCATCGAGCTGCCCCATGGGCATGTGGTTGTACAAGGCCAAACCCGTCGTCAAATAAGCCGAGAACTTGTCCTTGGGATTGCCCATCCGGTGGTTCAAGTAGTTGATTTCGACCATGGCAGACACCTCCGTGATCCGATTCCGGAAATGCAGGTTGCGGTTCTGTTGCCACGGGTTGTCGCTGTCGGCGTCCCAATGCTCCACGGTACCGCTGAACAGTCCGCCCTTGAGGGAAATCCGGCTGTCCAGGTTGTAACGCAGGTACCCCCCCACCACGGGCTTCTTGCGTCCCGCCAAGTGCTGATGGGGATTCAAATCCCCCAGATAATAGCCTGTTCCCAGGGCGAGGCCGATCTCCTTGGACTGATCGAAGCGACGCTGCGCCCCAACCACTCCAACGGTCCCCAGGAAGGCGAGTACCCACATCCAGCGCCCGAAGCTCCGAATCCGGGGCGCACCCCAACCTTCCCCGAACGACACAGAATTTGGCATGAACCTGCTTGACATCTTCAGCTGCTAACGTGCGAAATTACGGGAGATTGTGTGAACCACAGAAGATTTTCAGCACCGCCCCGCTGGCCTGGGTTCGTCATCGGTTGCGGGGGTCCACCCCCCAGTGCATCTTCGCCCGAATGGCCGAGAAGTAATCCTGGTGCTCCAAGTGAATCAGCCGGATGCGGAAGGGCGCGGGGGTGATGGTGACCCGGGCGCCCGCCTGCAGCGCGTGCGTCCGCGAATCCAAGGTGAGCAGCAGCTGGTTTTCCCGGCTCTCCGGCCGCAATTCCAGTTCCCCGTTCAGCGGCAGCACCAGCGGCCGGTCGTTCAGGTTGTGCGGAGCGATGGGGGTCAGGCACACCACTTCCGCACCGGGCATGATGATGGGGCCGCCCGCACTCAGCGAATACGCGGTGGACCCTGTCGGGGTGGCCACGATGAGCCCATCGGCCCAGTACGTATTCACGAACCGCCGGTCCCGTTGCACCTCCACCGAGATCATGCTCGAAGTATCCCGTTTCGTGAGCGCTACCTCATTGAGCGCGAAGGGAAAATCCCCCAAATCGACCCCTTCCGCCGCCACTTGCAGCAAAAGCCTTTCTTCATGCCAAACCCGCCCCGCCCCCACCGCATCCATCGCCAAGTCGATTTCCTCATGGCCCACATGGGAGAGAAATCCCAATCGGCCCGTATTGATGCCCAACATCGGGATGCCCATTTCGCGGACCCAGGTGGCCGCTTCCAACATGGAACCGTCCCCACCCACGACCAGCATCAGGTCACAATCCGCAATTTCAGTGTGATTTGAAAACGGCACGATGCCGCCTGGAACCGTCAGGTGCAACCGCAAATCCTCCAAGAACCCCGCGTAAATCAGGGGATGTGGATCCGTGTCCAAGACCCGGCGGATGACGTGCTTGACCGACTCGGCGTAGGCACTGTCGATTTGCTTTCCAAAGATGGCGATGCGCATGTTCAAAGGTCGAGGTAACGCATGAAGGCCTCGAAACGGGAGCGCATTTCCTCCTCCAGTTCCGGCGAGTGGAAGAAGGTCTGGATGTTGTATCCGAAACGTTGGAGGGTGGAGAGCACAGGTTCCACGTCTTGGGTGTTGAGTTTGAAGGTGACCTCGAGGTGGCCCGTAGACGGGTCCGGGGCAACGGTGTAGGCCAAGATCCGGGCACCCTCGAGTTCCACGAGCCGGGCCATCTCCGAGAGGGAGAGGTCGGCTTCGGGCACCTCGATGACCACCGTACCGCCGGGATGGGCCCACGCCGCGTCCTCGGCGAGGAACTTGAGGATTTGGCCTCGGCGAATGCTGCCGAGGAAAAGACCGTCCCGAACGACAGCCAGGACGTCGACTTCCGCCCGAACGAACTGGGCCACCAAGTCGTAGAGGTGGGCATGGGGCGCCACCTGCACCGCCGTGGCCCCGTGCAAGGTCCCGATGGCGGCATCCCCATCGGCCTCGAGCAGGATGTCCTCGTACAGCAACCCGAGCCACTGCTCCCCGTCAACCAGGGGCAGGTGCCGCACCTTGAAACTGTCCATCATGGCCAGCACCTGGTCCACCGTGTCGGAGGGCTTGACGGCTGGCAAATCCTGGGTCATCAATCGCTGGGCGTGCATGGCGTAAATTTGGCCTTCGAACGCGGAACTCCCCGCGCCGAAAGTTTCCGAAAGGTACGGATGACTCGACTCAGCGTCAATGTGAACAAGGTGGCCACGTTGCGGAATGCACGGGGCGGTTCGGTGCCCGATGTCGTCCTCGCCGCGGTGCGCATCCAGGAGTGGGGCGCGCACGGCATCACGGTCCACCCGCGGCCCGATGCCCGGCACATCACGTACGCGGATGTTCGGGCGCTGCGCCGGGTGGTGCACACGGAGTTCAATGTCGAGGGCTACCCCAGTCCTGATTTCTTGGACCTGGTGCTGGAGGTGGTGCCGGAACAGGTCACCCTGGTGCCGGACCCGCCGGATGCGCTAACCAGCCAGGCGGGATGGAAGGCGGGGCCGCGCATGGATGCGCTGGCGCCCGTGGTGGAGCAGCTTCGACGGGCCGGCATCCGAACCAGTCTCTTCGTGGAGCCGGTTGCGGACGACTTGATGGCGGCGCAAGCCACGGGCACAGACCGCATCGAGTTGTACACCGAACCTTACGCCGTGGCGCACCGGTCCGTGGGGGCCGAGGCGGCGTTGCCCTTCGCCCGGGCGGCGGCCTTTGCCCGGAGCATGGGCCTGGGGGTGAATGCGGGACACGACCTCGACCGTTCCAACTTGACCGATTTCGTCACCCACGTGCCGCATGTGCTGGAGGTGAGCATCGGGCATGCGCTCATTTCGGACGCGCTGTACCTGGGGCTCGAGGCCACCGTGCGTGCCTATTTGGATGCGCTGGGAAATCGGAAATGAGCGGCTTTGCCGCATCACAGCACGAAGATGACGCAGTCCATGGGCCAAACGACCGAATCCCCCACCTTATTTTCACGTGTACTTGAAAACCCTGGGGCCCCTCCCCTGGTCATCCTCCACGGCCTCCTGGGCTCCTCGGACAATTGGCAGACCCTCGCCAAGCGCTACCAATCCGATTTCGAGGTCCACCTGCTGGATGCGCGGAACCACGGCCGGAGTCCCCACGTCCCAACACACACCTACGCCGCGATGGCCGCCGACGTGCTGCGTTACCTGGAGGACCGGGGTTGCGGGCCGGTGCGCCTGCTGGGACACAGCATGGGGGGCAAAACGGTCCTGCAGTTGTTGCACCAAGCACCGGAGCGCATCGCGCGGCTCGTGGTGGCAGACATCGCTGCCCGTGCCTACCCCCCGCACCACCAGCCCATCTTCGACGCCCTGCTCGGTTGTGACCTCGCGATCCTCACCGAACGGGAAGCGGTAGAGGCCCAGTTGATGGCCGCCTTGGGGGATGCCGGGGTGGTGGCTTTCCTGATGAAAGGGCTCCACCGCCTGAAGACCGGCGGACTGGCGTGGCGGGCAAACCTGCCGGTTTTGCAGGCACATCTGCCGGACATCCTGGTCTCCATCCCACTCGATGTGCATACCCTGCCCTTGTTGTTGATCTATGGGGAACAATCGAACTACGTGGGGGCGGAGGATTTGGCCTACTTCGACCGGCATTGCATGCAACTCGAGACCCATGGCATTTCCGGCGCAGGCCATTGGCTGCATGCCGAGGCGCCCGATGAATTCTACGAGGTGACCCGCCAGTTCCTGAAAGGTTGACCCCCACGACTGGGGTCGTGGGATTTTGGGGGCCGGCCTTGTAACTTCGTCCCCGTGGGAATTCCTACACAAATTCTTTAGCCCAACAAATCCGATGCATACCATCCTCGTCCCCATGGACTTCACGCCGGTGAGCCACGTTGCCCTCGAGCACGCCTTCACCGTCGGTCACGCCTTCGAAAGTGAGATTGTGATGTTGCACATCATCGGCAACAAGAAAGAAATGCCCGAGGCGCGTGCGCGTTTGGCCCAAATCCAACAAGAAGCTGCACCCCGGTACAACCACACCTTGCGCACCACCATCCGCATCGGCAGCATTTTCGAGGAAATCGATGACGTATCCATCGAAGAGGACGCCAACCTGATCATCATGGGCACGCACGGCCTGCGGGGCATGCAGTTCATCACCGGAGGGCGGGCATTGAAGATCATCACCCACTGCAGCACGCCCGTCATCGTCACCCAGGAAAAAGGCATCCGCCCCACGGGATACGACGACATCGTGGTCCCGCTGGATTTGCACCAAGACACCAAGCAGAAACTGGCCATCGTTGCCGAAATGGCCACCTACTTCAACGGTCGGGTGCACTTGATTTCGCCCGCTGAATCGGACGAGTTCCTCAAAAACCAGCTCCAGCGGAACATCTCCTATGCGGAAGAGTTTTTCGGCGAAAAGGACATCCCTTGCACAGCGCGCATCTCCGAGCACAGCGCGGGTGCCTTTGTGAAAGACGTCATCCGCTTTGCCACGGAAATCCAGGCGGACCTCATCAGCATCATGAACTTACATGAAAAGAGCCTGATGGGCATTTTGGGCCAAACCTACGAGCAACAAATCATCACCAACGAGGCGCACATTCCCGTCTTGGTACTGAATCCTGTAGAAACCCGGGTCATCCGCGGTTCCGTCTTCTCTCGTTGAGGGCTGAAGAGCCGGGGGCCGAGAATCAAACCCGCACCGCAATCACGAGCACGTCGTCCACCTGCTCTTCATTGTTGCGCCACTGATCGAAGACCTCCGCGAAAGTCTGTTCCATCTCGACCATCGGCAAAGGGGCTACCTCAACCAGGAGTTCCCGGAACCGGTGCCGCATGAATTTCTTGCCCGCCGGCCCGCCGAATTGGTCCACAAAGCCGTCGGTCGCAGCAAAAACCACATCCCCGGGCTCCAACCCGAGGTTCTGGATGCTGTACTGGAACGAATCCGGCTCAAACGAACCGATCGCCCACTTGTCCGGCTTGAGCTCAATGAGTTCCCGCCGCCGAACGATGTACAAAGGACAATTCGCGCCACTGTACTGCAACGACATCTGCTCCCGGTCGATGCTCACCACCGCCAGGTCCATGCCGTCCTGAAGGCCCGTCATCTGGATGTCCTGTTCCACCTGTACCCCAATGCCCATCGAGGCCAAATCAATCGGCGACACCATCCCCCGCATCCGGTCTTGCTGGACCCTGGCCCCCCTTGGCCGCAGGATATCCCCTGCATGCCGGTTGAGCTGACCCAAGACCTTGTCCGGTTCCGTGAACACCTTCGTCACCCGTTCCAGCACGTTGTAACCGATCAGGCTCATGAATGCCCCCGGCACCCCGTGGCCGGTGCAATCGATGGCCGCAAACATCCGAACGCGCCCCACACTGTGAAACCAATAAAAGTCACCCGAGACCACATCGCGGGGACGATAAAAAACCATCGAATCCTGGAAGACCTGGGCACGATCCACGCCGCTCGGCAAAATCGCCTCTTGGATTCGCTTCGCATAGTTGATGCTGTCCATGAGGTCCCCATACAACTGCTCGATGCGGGACTTCTGCTCCTCCACCTCCGTCGTCCGCATGCGCACTTTGCGCTCACTCTCCACCTCATTCGAAGCCAAACTCTCCCGCATCTTCACGAGCGCGTGCCCCAAAGCATCGTCCTCACTCAGCGGCTCATAATCCGCTGAGAAATTGCCCTCTCCCACCTCCTGCGAAAACACCCGCGTCCGGCGCATCCCTTCCGAAAGCCGATTCACCGCTTCCGCCATTTCTCCAATCTCATCGGGGGTCACCGGCACCGGACGCTCGGGCTGCACGCCCCGCCCCATGTACAACAGCGTCCGACGCAAATCCCGAATGGGCCGGGTAATCGACCGCGTCACCGCCAGCGAAATCAAAACCCCCAACACAAAGACCACCAGCGCGATGCGCCCGGCATTCCGACCCAACAAAACCCCGACTTCCTGCAACCGACCCGTGGAAACCGTCAAAGCCTCCAACTGATGCGCCATCAGTCCATCCAAATCCTTCTGGAACCGCGTGACATACGCGGGTAGGTTGTCCGCCCCCTTGACATATTCGCGGGCCCGGGCCCATTCCGCCGAATCGGGCGCTACCGGTCCGTCCGCCAGCCGGTACCGCACTTCCGCGTAAACGATGGAAACCAGGTTCAAATCCGCCCGAATCCGCTCCCATTGCAGGACTGCCTCCTCATCCATCAACGAAGTCAAGTGCTCAGCACGCGCCATTTGCTCCGGCAACTCCCGCCGGACCCGGTCCTCGAGCTGGGCTTCCAACCGCACCACATCCCCCGAATTCCCCTCCACCCAGACCTCCAAATCCGATACCACCAGGGCCACCGTCCCTTCCAAACCCGCCAAAACCTGAATGCCCGGCGCATAGACCTCCTCGATTTCTCGGGCCAAACGCTGGTTTTCCTCCAACGCCATGCGCGTCAACCCAAACAGCAAACCCACGGCCACCGCAAAGACCCCAAACCCAATGCTCACCCGCCAACCAATGGGAAACCGCCAGCGACGCCTCCGCACAACCCGTTCCGGGGCATCTATGGCCCCATCAGAAGGCCTTGACGATGTGCGAATCATGCCCACAAATTAACAAGAAACCCCAAGCAACCACCCCGGCAAAAAGGCGGTTAATCAACAACGCCCACCCCCCCTCAAGCCTGATTCTCCGCGGACTTCTCGCCCTCCATGTTTGCAAGGTCCCGGTCGAAATGATACAGCGCCCCCTTCTCGTCCCCTGCCAATGTCAATCGATCCAGAATCCGCCGCGCCAATCCCTCTTCCTCAATCTGCTCCGCCACATACCACTGCATGAAGTTGTGCGTGGTGTAATCCTTTTGGGCCAAACACCGATCCACCACCCCGTTGATGGCCTCCGTCACATGCGTTTCGTGGCGCAACAAATCCTCAAACACGCCACGCAAGCCGGTGTAATCCACCTTGGGCGCAGACAAGGCCGGAACCTCAGCCTTCCCACCCCGGTCATTGATGAACCGAATCAACTTCAACATGTGCATCCGCTCTTCATCAGAATGCCTGTACAAAAAGGCTGCTGTACCATCAAATCCACTCGTTTCCGCCCACACCGCCATGGCCAGGTAGGTATGAGAACTCTGGGCTTCCAACTGAACCTGCTCGTTCAGCGCATGGGCAATCTCTGAAGACAACATGGTTGTGAATATTAAGGGTACCGACCGTCCCGAAGGCAACCCATCCGGGCGCTTCACCTGCTAAGTTAGGACAAGGCATCTCGCCCTGCTTCCCCTTTTCAAAACTTTCGCAGTCCCCGCTCCCAACGCTCCCCATCCCCTTCCCGCAACGCAGCCACCCAAGCGACCAGCTTGCTGGTCCAATCCCCCCACTCCCCCCAGGGAACACCCGCATTTTGTCCGGGCGCAGCAGGGGCATCGACCACCACCGCCCGGGCCACCTCCTGCCAACCGCCCAAACTCCGTTGCCATGGCTCCAGCCAAAGCACCTCCACCACCCGCCAAGCGTCCTCGGTGGCTCGGTACTGTCGCTTGGCAGAACCCGATGGCTCCACCGACTCCACCAAACCCCGTTCCATCAGAGCTTGGAGTGCCCCATGGACCGAACCCCGGCTCAATTCCGTACGCTCCATGAGACCATCCTGGGTCTCGATGCTTCCGGAACACCAAAGTTCCGCATGAACCGCCGCCCAAGCATGGGGCCAGCCGGCTTGGGTCGCCATCGCCTTCCAACGCCCGGCAAGGGCTTCCAGACCCACCGGTTCTGACCCCCATCCCACCTCCTCCACCCGGGTGGACCGCTTTCCCTCCTTCCCCTTCTTGTCCTTCTTCTTAGGCTTCTCCAACTTCTTCATTCTGGGAAGATACACATTTTCAATCTCATTTGAAACTCCGATCGCGCCACCGAAACGGGGAGGCGTAAGGGGATGTTGGTTCAGCTGGGTTGGAATGGATTTGGCCTGCCAAAAACTCCGCCGCCCGCGGAGCCACCATCACGCCACGGGTGCCCAAGCCGTTGAAAATCCAATGTTTATCTCCCACCAGCCCCAAAATGGGACGCCGATCGGGGGCCACCGGCCGCAACCCCGAAACGTGCTCCTCGACCGCCCCCGGCGGAAAGGGCTCCAAGCGGGCACCCTCCACGGCTGCCAACAGCGACTGCGCCACTTCGGGGTGAACCCGGTTCTCCTCCAAATCCCATCGATAGGTCGCGCCTAGGCGAGACCGACCTCCTCCCACCGGCAACAACCAATGCACCCGGTTGAGCCCCCACGGCTCATTCCAAACGCCCGGTCCCAAGGTCAGCACCTCCCCTTGGTTGATGTTCAGCGGGATGCCCAGGCCTTGCAAATCCTGACGTGCCCCCACGCCGCGGGCATCGACCAGGGCATCAAATTCCTCGGGCACCCCCTCGCTGGCTTCCCACCGCCGGAGGACCCAACGCATTCCGCCCTGCTCGGGTGCGAGACCCCGCCAGGCCGTCAACAGGGCAGGCACATCGAGCCAACCGGACCCCCGAACCCAGCCCGCCCCATGGGGCGCCACCACCCCGTCAGGGACCGGATCCGCCACCGAAATCCACCGTCCCACCCCCGCCACTTCGCCACATTTTCCCTCCCACATTTCCCGGTACGACCCACTCGGAAACACCCGCAACACCGGCACATCCTCATGCAGGAATCGACCTCCCGTTGCCGCCTCCATGGCGCGGTAGAAACGCAAGGCCACCGCCAGGTGCTCCGCTGCATCCCACGTTTCCACCACCCGCCGAAAAGAAACTGGGTTGAACATCCCAGCCGCCACATCCGAGGCCCCAGGCTCCCCACTGAACCAACCCTCAACCTCCAAACCCCGCGCCCGGAGCGCGAACGAAACCGTCACCCCTGCCAGCCCACCTCCGACCACCAGGACCCGCATCCCGTCAGGCCACCACGCCCAGTTCCTTCGCCACCTTCCCGAACGCAGCCAACGCCCGGTCCAGATGGGCCTCCGTGTGCGCAGCCGACAACTGCACCCGAATCCGGGCCTTGCCCTGGGGGACCACCGGGTAGAAGAACCCAATGACATAGATGCCCTCTTGCAGCAAACGATCTGCCATGACCTGCGACAACCGGGCATCGCCCAGCATCACGGGAACAATGGCCGACTCCCCATCCTGAAACGGAAGGCCCAATGCACGCAACCCCGCCTTGAAATAGCGCGTGTTCTCCTCCAACCGGTCCCGCAACGCCGTGGACTCCTCCAACATCCGGAACGCCTCTATCCCCGCACCCACGATCGCCGGGGCCAAACTGTTCGAAAACAAATACGGCCGACTCCGCTGACGGAGCATCTCCACAATCTCCTTCCGTCCCGTGGTGAACCCTCCCATGGCTCCCCCCATCGCCTTGCCCAAGGTCCCCGTGATGATGTCCACCCGGCCCATCGCTCCGCGCAGCTCGATGCTCCCGCGACCCGTGGCCCCGATGAAACCCGTGGCATGGCACTCGTCCACCATCACCAGCGCGTCGTACCGGTCTGCTAGGTCGCAGATTTGGTCGATTTGGGCTACGTAGCCATCCATGGAGAACACCCCATCGGTAACGATGATCTTGAAGCGGTGCCCGGTCGCCACGGCCGCCTGCAGCTGTGCCTCCAAGTCAGCCATGTCATTGTTCGCATACCGGTAGCGGGCGGCCTTGCACAACCGCACCCCGTCGATGATGCTCGCGTGGTTCAACGCATCCGAAATGATGGCATCCGCAGCGTCGAACAACGGCTCAAACACCCCGCCATTTGCGTCAAACGCCGCCGCATAAAGAATGGTGTCCTCGGTCCCGTGAAACGCAGCAATTTGTGCCTCCAATTCCTTGTGAATGTCTTGCGTACCGCAAATAAAACGCACACTTGACATGCCAAACCCATGCGAATCCACCGCGCGCTTCGCCGCCTCCAGAATGCGCGGATGGCTGCTCAAGCCCAAATAATTGTTTGCGCAGAAATTCAACACCCGTTGCCCGTCTGCCAATACAATCTCCGCCCCCTGGGCGGAGGCAATGATGCGCTCCCGCTTGAACAAACCCGCCTCCTCAATCTCCTTCAGCTGGATTTTCAAATGATCCTGAAATGCTCCGTACATCGGTTGTATTTTGTGCGAATTTAGCCAGAATCCAGCCCCCGCAGCCCAGGACCACCGGTCGGTTCACGGGGCCATGCCCCACGGGCAAATCCCAGACGATGGGCAGGTCGGGGTGTTGGGGACGGATTTGGTCTTCGAAAATCTCCTGAACGCTGCGGCCGAAGGGATTGTCCACCGACTGCCCAAAGGCCCGCGTGTTGTCCCGGATGTCGGTGAAGCTCCCAACGGCCACGCCCGCCACCTGCTCCCAAATCCCCGCCAGCCGAAAGGCGAGCAACATTCGGTCCAGGTGGTACAGGTACTCGTCGAGATCCTCGAGCAACAGCACGCAACCCCGTACATCGGGAAAATACGGGGTGCCGAGCAGGCTGTACAGCACGCTGAGGTTGCCGCCGACCACCACTCCATCCTCCCGCGGCGAAGCCGCGGGATCTCCCGCCGCACCAGCGGCGGCATCTCCTATCTCCCATCTCTTATCTCTCGCCGCGCCAGCGGCGGCAACCATCTCCCCCAGCTCGCCCCGGTGGGTCAGGGCGACCGGCGCGTGGAGCGAAG
>JBIKTK010000167.1:0-4241 GCA_044348125.1 Flavobacteriales bacterium
AAGGTCATGGCGAGCACACCGAGGTCAGCGAGGGCGGCAACGGCATCGGTTGCGGGGTGACCGGGACGGAGTTCGAAGATGACGATGTTGGTCTCCACAGGGGCAACGCTGGAAACGGCGGGGTGGGTCAGGCATGCCGCCGCGAGCTGGCGGGCGAGTGCGTGGTCGGCTTCGAGGCATGGCAGTTGGTGGTCCAGGGCGTAGAGTCCGGCGGCGGCGAGGAGGCCCACTTGCCGCATTCCCCCGCCCATGACCTTGCGGACCCGGTGGGCTTCCCGGATGAAATCACGGTCGCCGAGGAGCACCGAGCCCACCGGGGCGCCGAGTCCCTTGGAGAGGCACACCGAGATGGAGTCGAAGTGGCGGCCGTAGCTGGACCAGTCCGCGCCGCGGTCGGTGGCAGCTCCCCGGGCCACTTGGGCATTCCAGACCCGGGCTCCGTCCAGGTGAAGCCCGAGTCCCCGCTGACGCGTCATCGCCCGCAACCGGGAGAGCTCGCCCTCGTCCCAGACCGCACCGCCTCCCTTGTTGACCGTGTCCTCGACGGCGACCAGCCGCGTACGGGCGAAGTGGCTGTCCCCCGGATTGATCGCAGCCTCGGCGGCCTCGGCCGTGAACCGACCTTGGTCGCCACCCACCAACCGAACCGATGCCCCGGCGTTGCGCGCAATGCCGCCCCCCTCGTAATGGTAGATGTGGCTCAGGTCCCCGCAGATGACCTCGTCGCCCGGCCGGACATGGACCTGGATCGCCGCTTGGTTCGCCATGGTGCCCGAGGGGAAAAACAGTCCTGCCTCGTGACCCAGGAGCTGCGCGCACCGCGTTTCCAACTCCCGAACCGTCGGGTCCTCCCCGAAAACGTCATCTCCCACCCGGGCCGCTGCGAGGGCGGCCCGCATCCCCGCATCTGGCCGGGTCACCGTGTCCGAACGAAAATCGATGGCTTCCATGCCCCAAAGGTACACCCCGGGGAGCGGCCTGTCGGTATCTTCGCAGCCTACCGAAACGACTGCACATGAACCGTTCCGACATCCTCCGCCGGCCAGCCCGGGGCATTCTGGTTGCGATTTGGCTTACAGCAACCCATTGGTTGTCAGCCAAAGAAGGCATGTGGATTCCCACCTTGCTCCAGGCCGTGGAAGCCGACATGCAAGCCTCGGGACTCCACTTGTCTGCGCAGGACATCTACGACATCAACCGGGGCAGTTTGAAGGACGCCATCGTCCACTTCGGTGGGGGATGCACCGCGGAGATGGTGAGCGCCAGCGGGCTGCTGTTCACGAACCACCACTGTGGCTTCGGCCAAATCGCATCCCACAGTTCGGTGGAGCGGGACCTGTTGCGCGACGGTTTTTGGGCCCGAACGCGCGCCGAGGAGTTGACGAATCCCGGGTTGACGGCCACGTTCATCGACCGCATCGAGGATGTGACGGAGCGGATGCGCGCCACACCTGAGGCGGAGCGGGAGGCGATGAAGGCGCAGTTGGTGAAGGAGTTCACCGACGGCACGGTCCTGGAAGGCAAGGTGGTGGCTTTCGACTTCGGCAATTCGTACTACCTCATCACCACCCGGACCTTTCGTGACGTGCGGCTGGTGGGCGCGCCGCCCTCGGCCATCGGGAAGTTCGGTGGGGATGTTGACAACTGGGTTTGGCCTCGTCACACCGGCGACTTCGCGGTCTTCCGCATCTATTCGAATGCGGCCAATGAACCGGCGTCCATCGATGTGGAAAACAATGTCCCGTACACGCCGCGGCACCACCTGCCTGTGAGCCTGCGCGGGGTGCAGGAGGGGGATTTTACCATGGTCTTCGGGTTCCCCGGGGTGACGGAACAGTACCTGACGGCGGATGCGGTGGCCCACCTGCTGGACGAGCTCAACCCGGCGCGCATCGCCATGCGGGACGCGTCGCTCGGGGTCATCAACGCGGCCCGGGCGCGCAGTCCCCAGCTCCGCATTGCATACGCGGACCGGCAGAGCAGCATCGCCAACGCGTGGAAAAAGTGGATCGGTCAGTCCCAGGGGTTGAAGCAACTGGGCGCCGTGGATCAGAAGCGCGCTCTGGAGGCGGAGTACCTGCGGCGAGCGGCGGCATCGGGGTCGAGGACTTACGCCCCCGTGGTGGAGGAGATGAACCGAATCAACCGGGAGTTGTTCCCGTACCTGGAGGCAAGGGCGCTGTTCATTGAGTACTATTACTACGGTTCGGAGTTGTTCCCGCTGGCGGGTTCGCTGCAGAACCTCATCGACCGCTGGGATGCTTGGGAGGCGTCGGGCGAATTGGCGAAGAAGCGCATGGACTTGCAAGCGGAGATCGCCGCGCTGGCACAGTCGTTGGACCCCGAGGTGGAGGCGGCGTTGCTCGCTTCGTTGACGCCGTTGTACGTCCAGCACGTGCCCCCGTCCTTCCTGCCTGAGGCTTTGTCAGAACGTCCGGAGGATGTGGGGGTTTGGGTAGGCCAAACGTACCGCAAAAGCGCGCTGTACCACTTGGCCGATCTCGCGGAGCGCGTGGGCTCGGGTTCGAAAAAGTCGGTGGCGCAATTGGGACGCGATCCGCTGGTGCAGCTGGCGAATTCGGTTCTGCAGACCTACCAGTCCCAGGTGGCACCGCGCTGGAGCGCCCTGCGCCCCCAACTCGAGGCGCAGCAGGCCCTGTACACCCAGGGGTTGCGGGCTCTCTTCCCGGAACGGGCCTTCTTCCCCGATGCGAACAGCACCCTGCGCCTGACGTACGGCAAGGTGGAGGGGTCTTCTCCCAACGATGGCATGCGTTACGAGCCGTTCACCACGGCGCAGGGCATCCTGCAGAAGTACGTTCCGGGGGATGCAGACTTCGACCTGCCCGCCGATCTGCTGCAACTCCTGCGCGATCGGCGGTACGGCCGCTACGCCCGCCCCGACGGGGAGCTCCCGGTTTGCTTCACCGGCTCCAACCACACCACGGGCGGCAACTCCGGTTCCCCTGCACTCAACGGCGACGGCCACCTCATCGGCATCAACTTCGACCGCAGCTGGGAGAGCACCATGTCCGACGTGCTCTTCGACGGCTCCCGCTGCCGGAACATCATGGTGGATGTGCGTTACGTGCTCTGGGTGATGGACGTGTACGCAGGCGCAGGCCACCTCGTGGACGAGATGACCCTCGTGTACTGACCCCACGCAGCGGAATCTTCCCGCGCCTTAGGCCGCGAGGAAGCCGATGGCCACCACCACCAGGGTGAGCAGCATCAAGGCCAAAACAACCGGCCCAGCGATCTCATTCTGCTCGGGCTCGTGGCTGTGGTGGTGCCCATGCCCGTGGTCGTGTCCGTCGTGTGCGTCGTGTCCGTCGTGTCCGTCGTGTCCGTCGTGTCCGTCGTGTCCGTGTGTATCGTGTGCCATGCCCCAAAAGTAAGGTGCAAGGCCAGCCCCGTGCAACCCACGTCCGCCCCAGTGCGTCCTGCATCCAACCGAAGTGGCGTTCAACCGGGAACGTGTATCTTGCGGGCGCCTGAAATTGAACCAAACGGAGCCATGATTCAACCTGTACAACGCGTTTTGGTGGCTGGGGTCTTCCTGTTGCTTGCCGGGGCTTGGATGCCCACCCAAGCCCAGTGTCCTGCTGGGGATGTGGAGATTGTGGTGGCGGTGCAGCCGGATGCCTGGCCGCAGGAAATCAGCTGGACCTTGACCCATGGTGGCCAAACGCTGGCCAGCGGTGCCGGCGGAACCAATGGCGTGCTGGCGGAGACGGTGGTTTGCTTCGATGGAGACATTTTGGAACCGTGTTTGACCTTCGACATCAACGATTCCTACGGCGATGGCATTTTCTCGCCCGGCGGCTATTGGATTTATGTGAATGGCAGCCTCATTGCTCAAGGGAACAGCTATGGCTTCGGTTCTACGGTCAATTTCCTGTGTCCTCCCGGAGCGAATTGTCAGGACGGCTTCGTGATCACGCCCGCGGACTATGGCACCGTGGTCCAGGAGTCGAACAACCTCTGGTACCGGTTCACGCCTCCTGCGAACGGGATGTACTTGTTCAGTTCCTGTGGGTCGGGTTGTGACACCCGGCTCTGGATTTATGACTACTGCAACATGGGCAGCTTCGACGACACCAACGAAGGCTCCATCTACTACGACGATTTCGAGGGCGGTTGCGGGCAAGAGGCCACGTTGACGGTGTTGCTCGAAGGCGGTGTGGAGTATTGGATTCGGTTTGCGAACATGGCGGGCACCTGCGGGGGATTTGACTGGG
>JBIKTK010000168.1:0-4236 GCA_044348125.1 Flavobacteriales bacterium
GTTGCACAACCACTTTTACGAAGCGACGAAGCAGCCCCTCGCCTTTCGGAGCTGGTCGGGCTATCAATACTTGGACAAGGTCATCGACATCGACCAGTCCCCCATCGGCCGAACCCCCCGGTCCAATCCTGCGACCTATACGGGCATTTTCGACGAAATCCGGTCGCTCTTTACCCGGTTGCCGGAAGCAGCCATCCGGGGCTACAAACCGGGACGGTTCAGTTTCAATGTGGCGGGCGGACGCTGTGAAACCTGCAAAGGCGGAGGGTTGCGTACCATCGAGATGAACTTCCTGCCGGACGTGCATGTCACCTGTGAATCCTGCGGCGGGAAGCGATACAACCGGGAAACTCTGGAAGTTCGGTACCGGGGAAAGTCCATTGCCGACGTGCTGGACATGACCGTTGACGATGCCGTTGAATTCTTCGCTGCCCATCCGAAAATCCTGCGCATTACCCGCACCTTGCAGGATGTGGGCCTCGGCTACATCACGCTGGGTCAGCAAAGCACCACCTTGAGCGGAGGCGAGGCCCAGCGGGTGAAACTCGCCTCAGAGCTCGCCCGGGTGGGTACAGGTTCCACCTGCTACATCCTCGATGAACCCACCACTGGCCTGCATTTCAGCGACATCCAGATGCTCATCGATGTTCTCCAGCGGCTCGTGGACCGGGGCAACACCGTCCTCGTGATCGAGCACAACATCGATGTCCTGAAGTGCGCCGATTTCCTGGTGGATCTGGGGCCCGAGGGGGGGCAGGCCGGAGGCCAAATCACCGCCACAGGCACCCCAGAGACGGTGGCACTGGCACCCAACAGCCGGACCGCCCCCTTTATTGCCCGGGCCTTGGCCCAGTCGCCCCCGGTGGCCCCACCGAATCCGAACGCCCCGCCGAAGTCGGCGGCTTCCGAAGCGCCTTCCGCTGCGCCCAACAAGCCCGGCCGACGCAAGAAGCGCACAACTTTATCCTGATTCTTCCGTTCAATTCGCCATGACACAGCCCTTCAAACAGCGCAACTGGAACGAGATCAAGTCGAACGACAGTTGGTCCATCTTCAAAATCATGGGCGAATTTGTCCAGGGATTTGAAGCCTTGCAGCGCATCGGCCCTTGCATTTCGATTTATGGCTCTGCCCGCATGAAACCGGATTCCCCGGTGTACAACGATGCCCGGGCGGTGGCCCAAAAATTGGCCGAACGGGGCTACGGGGTCATCACGGGCGGCGGTCCCGGGGTCATGGAAGCAGGCAACCGAGGCGCCCACGACATGGGGGGCACCTCCGTGGGGTTGAACATCGAGCTGCCCTTCGAACAACACCACAATCCCTACATCGACCGCGACAAGTCCATCGACTTCGACTATTTCTTCGTTCGGAAGGTCATGTTTGTCAAGTACTCCCAAGGATTTGTCGTGATGCCAGGTGGGTTTGGCACCTTGGATGAACTCTTCGAGGCCTTGACCTTGGTCCAAACCTCGAAGGTGGATCCCGTTCCCATCATCCTCTACGGGAGCGCTTTCTGGAGCGGGTTGATGGATTGGATTCGAACCACCTTGCGGGATGAGTTCAAGACCATCTCTGCGGGAGACCCCGAATTGCTCCACGTGGTGGACAGTGCTGAGGCCGTGGTCGAGGTGATTGACAATTTCTACGCCAAGTCCCTGCTGCGCCCCAATTTTTAACGGTTCGCTTGCACGCCAAGGGGTAACTTTGTGCCGGTGGGGACGTCCCACTGACATCCAATCAAACCCCTTTCCATGCGCGGATTCTATCTCTCCTTGCTCACGGCGGCCCTGTCCTCCGGTTCACTCCTGTCCCAGTATTACACCACCTCGGCCTTCACGGCGCCCTACGCCCCGTTGGAGGAGCCATTCATCCTGGACCTGGGGGCCGGTTGGGATGACCCCGAGATGATGATTCCTGTAGGCTTTGACTTTCCTGTGTTCGGGACCCCCACCTCCCAATTGCTCCTCACCGGGGTCGGTGAAATGCTCATGGCTCCTTCCTTGGATGGCATGATGGACTTTCTCTTCCCTACCTCACTGGACGTCTGTGACGTTTCCCCCATTGAGCCCGGTTCCCTTTCTCGCATCCAACACCTGACGACCGGCAATGCCCCCAACCGCATCTGCAAGATCGAATGGAGCAATGTGGGGTTCTACAACGAGGTCTACGGCCCCGGCACGGCCATCCAACGTGCGAACTACCAAGTTTGGTTGTACGAATCGGACGGTGCCATCGAATTCCGATTCGGTCCCAACACGGTGCTCGATGCAGTGGCACTGGCCGACGGCTTCTTTTCTTCCGGGGTGATCGAAAACTACGATTACGATTACAATGGCATGTTCCAGATCGGCAACGGAGATCCGGCCGTGGGAAGCTTCTCGTACTACACGAATTTGATGGAGTTTGTCTACGGAGGTGCAGGATGGACGGGCATGCCAGCCAATGGTCAGGTCTACCGGTTTGCAAACCCCTCCGCTTCCGTCGCTTCCGCTCCGGTTCAGGAGGGTGTGCGGATGTATCCCAACCCGGTTCGCGACGTGTTGACCTTGCAGGTTCCCCAAGGAGCTGAGGGAGCCCGGTGGATGCGCGCCTTCGATGCCATGGGCCGCGAGGTGCACGCCGCCCTGTTGCAGCCCGGTACCCAGGTCCAATGGGAAGTAGGCGCCTGGCCAGCAGGCTGGTACACGCTCACGGACGGTGCTGGAACGGTAGAGCGCATCTGCGTTCAATAAGCCACCCGGGGTGCACAAAAAAAGAGGGGCCTGCGCCCCTCTTTTTTTGTGCCTTATCGAACGAGCAACGGCGTGGTCAGCACCTCTGTCCCTTTCTCCAAAACGACGAGGTACCATCCCGGTGCCAACGCCATCCCCGATTGGGTCCGTTCGCCGGTCCAGGGGAATGCCCCCACCCAACGGCCGGTGGCATCACAAATTCGTACGGTTGCGCCGGTGGCATCCAAACCGCCCACGCGCAGGTTCCACATCCCATCGGTCGGGTTGGGGAAGACGGTCAAGCGACCCGCAGCCAGCGTTTCTTCCACGCCCAACACCGGTGCACTGCCCAAGGTAAAGACCCCGCTTGGGCCTGCAAAGTCCACTTGGGCCACCCAACCTGCTCCTTGGGCCGTCAAAGGCACGAAAGCGGGTGCATCCCCGGGGAGGAAATCATCTCCCCCGGTCCAAATCACCCCCCAATCCGTGGCACCCGCTGGCACCGCATCCGCAGGAAACTCCATTTGTACAGCCCCCACCTCTCCCACCTGCACCCAAGCGTGGGTTCTGCCCGATCGCGGCGTGAGGAAAGGATAAGCACTCGTTACTTCAGCTGGTGATGCGCCATCGTGTCCCCAAAACAGGTATTCCCCGTCCTGTAAATCGCTGGCTGCCGAAACCAGGAGGCCGGATCCGCCCCGCGCTGCGAGGTGTTGGTCCCAGGTGGACTCCTGGCCGATTCCAGCAACATCCTCCGGAAACTCAGGACGGAAATACACCTGGGTGGCCCCCATCGAGAGACCGTACCGGGCGGCCAGGTAGTTCAGGACGATGGTGCGGTGGCTCTCCTGCCACGGACGCTGGTAGATGAAGTGCTCCGCAATCCATCCGCTGCCATAACGGTCATCGAAATCCCAACCATACCGCACCTCGATGTCCGCTTCCGGCGCGCGGGGTGCCAAGTTCACCGAGGGGAACGGCAACCGCGTGTCGTTGACCAGGGTGTGGAAGGTTTGGTCCCATTCGGTGGCATCGTAGGTGAGCCCATAGAATTGGGGCGCAGAGGCATCGACAATCCAGATGGGGGTTGCCTCGGCCATGTTGCCGTCCGCGTCGTGCACCACCGCTTGGAAGGAACTCTGGTCTTTCCAGGGATGGAGGATGAAGCCGTTGGGAACGCGGGCGGAGGCAATCCATCCGTGTTCATCCCAGGCCAAACCCGTTCCCCGAACCACCGAGCCGGCTGTGAGCCCGATTCCAGTCGGGACGCCCGCGGCCAACAGGGCGTCGTTGTCGCCGTCGAGTTGGATGCCGGGGCGTCCGGCGACGGCGTCGGCCGCCAGGAGGGGACGGCGGGACGGGTCGGATTGGAGGGCGGCGAGGCCGGTCGCCCGGAGGTCGTGCCAGCCGGCGACGGCGTCGCCCGGGGCAGCCAGGGTCCCGGCGGCGAGCCCGACGTACGTCCCCCCATCCCCACGCAGCCACAAGACGAGCGACGCAGGGTCCCCTACCCCACCCGGCC
>JBIKTK010000169.1:0-4220 GCA_044348125.1 Flavobacteriales bacterium
ACGTCGAATCCATCTCCAATGTTTCTTCCGATGCTTCGAATCTGGAGCGGCTCAACCGCTGGCAATGCGCTTGGGCCCTGTTCTTGGAGCGGCCTTTGCAAGGTTGGGGACCGGGCACCTACCAATTCGTCTACGCCCCCTTCCAGCGTTCCACAGACCGCACCATCATCAGCACCAACCAAGGAGACGGCGGCAACGCGCACAGCGAATACCTCGGCCCCTTGGCAGAGCAAGGGATTCCGGGGCTGGTTTTTTTCCTGGGGTTGTTGGGATTCACCCTGCACCTCGGCTTCCGATTGCAGCGCATCCTTCCCCCCGGGGACGACCGCAACCTGGCGCTCGCCCTGTTCCTCGGGCTCATGACCTACTTCGTGCACGGCGTGTTGAACAACTACCTCGACACGGACAAGGCCAGCGCTCCCTTCTGGGGATTTATGGCCATGATGGTGGTGTGGGATTTGGCCTACAGCCGCCAAACGGCGCGGCATGCCGCACCCACCCATCCGGTGACGGCCCGCATCACTTGAACCGGAGGGTCAACAGGGCGGTGTCGTCGAAGGCGGGCTCACTGCCGCGAAAGGCCTGAACCTGGTCCACCAGGGCTTGCTGGATGTCAGCGACTTCCATGCCCCGGTGGCGACTGAGTACCTGCTCCATCCGGTGCACCCCGAACGGCACCCCTTCCGCATTCTCCTGCTCCACCAACCCGTCTGTGAAGCAGGTCAACACCCCGCCCTTGGGCAGGGCACACTGGCCTACCTCGATGTTCGGAATCTGATCGAACATCCCCAGACCCACCGAGCCTTCGGTCAACTGGCGGCAGACGCCGTCCGGATTGAGCAGGACCGGCGGGTTGTGACCACAGTTCACGTACTGCATGATTCGGGTGCTGCGGCGATACACAGCAGCGAAGAGCGTGATGTACTTTTCCCCTTGGGCGAGCTCCATGACCCGTTCGTTCATCAACCGCACTGCGCGGGCCAAATCATCCGGCTCATACTGAAAGATCGCCCGCAGGTGGGCCTGAAAATTCGACATCAGGAAGGCGGCCGAAACGCCCTTGCCGCTCACGTCCGCCATGCAGACGATGATGCGGTCGTCATCCACGGCAAAGAAGTCGTAGTAGTCGCCCCCCACTTCCCGGTGGGGCTTGTAATACGCCACCACATCCACGTCCCGGTCCTGGGGCCAGCGCGTCCGGACGAGTTGAGCCTGCATCTCCGCCGCCAGTTCCAACTCCCGGCGCGTCGCTTCCTGGGCCAGCAGGGCCTCCCCCATGCGCCGGTTGATGAGGGCCACCATCAGCACGTTCGTCAGGGTTTGGATGAAATGCAGGTGTTTGACCACGGGGCTGACCCCCCGCGAGGCCTCCTGATCCCCCACGAGCAAGTACGCAAGCACCTCGTCCTCTTGCACCACGGGCACCACCACGTCAAAACCCTCGGACCCCGCCCCCGCCTGCACCACCACGCGACCGGGTTGTTGAAAAAAGTCCTCGGTCTCAACCACCGGCAATTGTCCCGCCACACCTTGGGAGAGCAGGCAACGCCAACCTCCAGCCTCTTTCGCAAACAGCACGAGCCGATCGATGCCGAGATACTCGTTGAGGCTCTCGCGAAAGTGGTCCAGCAGCTCTGCCTCCGCAGCGCGGGCGTTGATGGCGCGGGTCACCGCCAACAGGGCCTTCAGTTTGAAGTCCTGCTGTTCGATGCGCCGCTCCAGACGCTCCACGCTTGGATTCATGGCCCGGGTTTACTTCTTGACGCGCTCGACGTATTCCTTCGTCCGGGTATCGACCTTGATCCGGTCCCCCGTATCCACGAACAAGGGGACGCGCACCTCCACCCCCGTGTCGGTGGTGGCGGGTTTCAATGTGTTGGTCGCTGTATCCCCCTTGATGCCGGGTTCCGTGTACACGATTTCCGTTTCGATGTACTGGGGCAGTTCGCAGTTGAGCACACGCTCCTCCTCTGCATGGAACTGCAACTGGCACACCACGCCATCCTGCAGGAAATCGGGCGCTGAAATCACTTCCCGGTCCACCGCAATTTGCTCGTACGTCTCGAGGTTCATGAAGTGATATCCCGACTCATCGTTGAAGAGATACTGATACTCGCGGGTCTCGATGCGTACGATGTCGATTTTCACACCCGAGTTAAAGGTGTGGTCCACCACCCGCCCCGTGGCCAGGTTCCGCAGTTTCGTCCGCACGAAAGCAGCTCCTTTCCCCGGCTTTACGTGCAGGAATTCAATGATTTGCCACAAACCGTGGTTGTGGTTGATGCACAGACCGTTTTTGATGTCGGCTGTCGTTGCCATGTTCCTTGGATTTTGCCTGCGAAGATAGGGTCAGAGGGCGAATGCTGCGTGCAGTTGCCAGGCATGTCGGACCGGTCCCAGGGTCTCGGTATCGCCACTTCCTTGGGTCCTTGTGCCGAAGCGATCGGACCGGTACAGACTCCAACCCACTTCGCCCCTCCGCCCCAGAGCCCTTCGCAAACACACCCCCCACCGGGTTCCTGCGCCCGACAGCACCGAGGTGGTCCAGCGTGCCGCTTCGGGTTGCAGTCGGTACCAAAGCACCCCGGGTTCCAAGCGGTGGACCACGACAACGACATCCACATCCCACGGGCCGCCCGTGGGATGCCAGCCCCCGACGGCCCCTCCTCCCCAGGACCCCCGCAGCCCGGGGCCGGAGGGCGCTGCCTGGATCCAGCCCCGGAACCGGAGGCCCTCAGGGTGTTCCCAGTGGGCTTCCGCCCGGACCTCACGGGCGAGGCGGTGGGCGGGGTCCCCGCGGAGGAGCAACCGGCATTCCACGGGGCCGGACGGGGTTCGGAGGTTGCGGCGCCATTCGCCTTCCCAGGTGGAGCCGGTGGGCTCCCAGGTGGCCCGAATCCATAGGCGGCCCCGGTTTTTGCCGGGATGGCGCCACAACATCCCGGCGACGACTTCCGGGCCAGGGGCCGGCACGGCGGCATCGCCCCAGCCGGTGCCCGGATGCGTGCCTTCGCCGGCCGATAGGCCCACGAAGGCATCGCGGTCAGGACCGTCGGAGAAGATGGCGCCGGCCCGGGTCCGCCAGCCGCCGGGGAAGGCGGCGGCCTCGCCGCCCCAGCGCAAGGAGGCCCAGTTTCCGGTGGCGAAGCAGGAGGCGAGGCCGGTCCAGGGGGTCACGGGGCCCGGCGGCAGGCCTGCCCGGCCCAACTCGCCCGCCAGGCCCCAGCGAAGACCGCCAGGGGCCTGGTGGGCGACGGCGGCGGCCAAGCGGGGGACGCGGGTCGTGGCCCGGCTCCGCTGGGCCTCGGTCCGGTGGAGTCCATCCCGGTACCAGGTCGCTGGCTGGCCCTCCTCCCATCGGAGCGCCAGCCGGGCCAGCGAGCCGGTGACGGCCCACTGCCACGGACCCTCCTCCCGCCAGGCGGCCAAACCCCGGCGAACCGGCAGAGCATCCCCGGCCGAGAGGGGCACCACCCAGCGCGTCATGGCATGCACCACCGTCGGATCGCGGACCCCGTCGTACGCGCTCGGACTCCAACCCACCAGCCCCTGGCCCCAGCGGATCACGTGGTCCCCCAGCAGTCCCCGGATGGGGCCCCGCTGCATGGTTACATGGCCCGCCACGTGGTCCACACCCCGCTCCCCTGCACCGCGGTCGCAGCGAAGTGCCCAAGCCCCACTGCGCCCCAAACGCACCGATTGGCCCCACCCCGGCCCCACCCACTCCCCCGTTCGGACCCCGGCCTGCTGCGGAGCCACCCCCCCTGCCAACAGGGCCGCACGAAACCGAGCGCCCGAACCTGCACCAGCTCTTGCCTCACCGGATGCTGTGCACCAACGAATCCACTGTGCCTCCTGTTCCAATCTTTGGGCTGATTCTCGAGACAAACCCGCAACCGCATGGGCCTCTCCCGGCGACCTGGGCAGTCCCGTGGCCTCCAGATGCGCCAGCAACGAAACCCCTTCCCCTGCACCCAACCACCCCGACTCCACCCACTGGGCCACCACCCCTTCGAAACGCGGCTGGAAACCGTCCTCCTGCGCCATCAGGGGCGCCACCAGGGGCGCCACCAGGGGCGCCATCAGGGGCAAACATCCGACGAGGACTGCCCCAACCCCTGTCACCTTCACCGGGAACGGGATGGCAAGGTCCAACCCCAACGGCTCCGAACCACCTGCCCTCGGAAGGCCGTTCCCAGGGAGCCCGAGAATCCAGATCC
>JBIKTK010000170.1:0-4218 GCA_044348125.1 Flavobacteriales bacterium
GAGGTCGGGCGGGTCGGATGGCGCAGACGGGGCGGAGCGAGGTCGGGCGGGGAGGACGGTGGCGTTAGTACCCCACCGTGCGGCGGCGGACCACCCACTCCAGGGTCAGGAATGCCAGCAATGCGAGCAACAGCCATCTCCAATGGATCAGCTCTTGCAATTCGATGGACTCGTGCAAAAGAGGTACCGCTTCACCCAGTGCATCCACCGCTTCGGAGGGGGTGACCTCGTCGATCGGGCCCAGGAAACCACCGCCCGTTCCGTTGGATACACGGGTCAGCAGCCCGAAGTCGGCCCGGTCGGTGGTCCATTCGGCTTGGATTTCTTCGAGGACGAGTTCACCGGTGGCCTCGGTGGGTGTGCCCTCGAGGTTGACCGAAGCCCGCCACCGGTAGCGGCCTGCCGGCATTCGGCCGATGTCCAGGGCATAGCCACCGGGCGCTTCCGCAAAATCATAGTCGTAAGCCGTGCCCGCATCGTCGGTGAGCGTGAGGTGGATGGCTTGGCCTGGCAAGGGCTCAAGGGACGCGTCGAAAACTTGGGCGCGGAAGGGGATGCCCAAATCGGCTTCGAGCCGCTGGGGTGCCTCGACGCGGAAGCGGCGGATGTCATCTTTGGAGGCCAAATACTGCACAGTCCGCACCACCAACGCATCGAAGGCTTCTGCGTTTTCGTGGCGGGCGTGTTCCGAAGTTCGCCAGCGCCACCATCCTTCGCCGTGGCTGATGGCCCAGCGGCGGTTCGCCCCGTCGGTGCGGAAGGCGAGGAGGGGAGCATCGGTGGTGACGGGGCCGACCTGGGAGAGCAGGGCGGGTTGCCAGGGGGCGGACCGCACGACGGCGCCCATGCCGTCGGTCACGGGGGGCCACTGGGCGGCGCGTTCTTCCCAACCTTCGGGCCATTGAAAGAGGACGAACCCGGGCGCCGGTGCGGCGCCGACGCGGTGGGTGAGGTCGGAACGTTCTTTGCGATAGCCCATGCCGCCTTCCACCGCGTCGGTTCCGCCGCGGGGCCCCGCCATCCACCACACCGACCCCGGTACTTCCCGAACCGCGTTCGCCCAGGCGCCGGGCTCAAGATCATGGACCACGATGACGTCCGCCTCCCGGACCAGCCCCTCGAAGCTGCGCCCCTGCCCCCAAGTCCCCAGCTGGCCCCCCGCGCTGGCAGCGCCCCCGGCGCTGGCCGCCGAGCCCCCGGCGCTGGCCGCCGAGCCCCCGGCGCTCCCGGCGCCCGCGGCGCCTCCTGCGCCGCCGGCATATCGGACGGCCAAATCATACCTCGTCGACCCGTCCAACGCCCGGATGACCGCCCCCAAATCGGGGTGGGGGGCGCTGGCGCACAGCAGCACCCGGCGCCGCCGATCCAACACGTCCACATAAAAACTGGCCACGTTGTTCCGCGTGATGCGCTCTCGTGAACCCACGGCGCATCGGACCTCAAAGGCCCGCGTGCCGGGTTCGTCCGCGGCCACCATCCAACGCAGGCGCCCCACATCCTCCCGGGACCTTGGCGTCCAGGACTGCGTTCCGACCAACGTGCCCTCCTGCCAAAGTTCGACCGCAATCGCCTCCCCAGGCTGGAACCGCGCATCCCGGCTCCCCACCGTGGCCTCGATGGGGAACAAATTCCCTTGGAAGGCGATGCGGTTGTGCTGGACCCGTTCGATCCAGCGGTCCGGCCGGTCCGTGGTGTCTCCCAGTCCCACCGCAAAGTGACGGACCGGAAGCCGCTGTCCCCCAAACTCCGGATCCGCCCCGCGGTTTGACAGTCCATCGCTCAACCAAATCACCCCCGCCACATTGCGGTTTTCGTACAGCTCCGACAGTCCTTGCAAGGCCCCCGCGATGTCCGTTCGTTCGCCCTGCCAGTGCCAACCCGCGGTGTCCTCCAAGGCGAGGGGGCGCAAGTCCCCGTCAAAACCCAAGACCGCAGGTTCCCAACCCCGGTCCGCCATGGCCTGAGCAGCCTCCGCGGTCCAAGCCCGAAGCGCGGCAGTGCGTGCGGCCGAGTCGGCATGCAGCGCCACCGAAGCACTCGTGTCCACCAGCAACACGCCTTGCGGCCGCTCCTCATCAACGTCGGTCCATTGAATCAGCGGCTCCAGCAACAGGAATGCGACCCAACCCGCGACCAGCAAACGCGCTGCAAACAGCCCCCAAGCCCACGGTCGGCTCAACCCGTTCAACCCCGATGCACTGCGCAAAGCACGGTAGTAAAGGATGCCCGCGATGGCCACCGCAACCACAGCCACCGCCAGCACCTGCCCAATTGAGGCGCGCACCACCCAATCCGAAGGAAGCACCGACAACACCATGGCCCCAGATGCAAGCGGACTCGAAGGGGGGGGGAATGCCATGGCAGGGAAAAAAGGGGAGATAAAGACCTCAGGCTGTGATCATGCCGCCGTCGATGCGGATGGTTTGGCCTGTGATGTAGCTGCTCATTTCGCTGCCCAAGAAGACACAGAGTTGGGCGACGTCATCAGGGGTACCTCCTCGCTTGAGGGGAATGGCGTCACGCCAGCCTTGTACCGTGGCAGGATCGAGTGCCGCCGTCATTTCGGTTTCGATGAATCCCGGAGCGATGGCATTGCAGCGGATGTTGCGGGACCCCAGTTCCAGGGCGACCGATTTGGTGAACCCGAGGATGCCGGCCTTGGAAGCTGCGTAGTTGGTTTGGCCTGCATTGCCTTGAACGCCGACCACGGAGCTAACGTTGATGATGCTGCCGGCCCGGGCCTTGAGCATGGGCTTCAGGACGGCCTTGGTCAAGGCAAAGACGGACTTGAGGTTCACCTCGAGCACCCGGTCCCACTGGTCTTCGGACATCCGCATGAGCAGGGTGTCGTCGGTGATGCCCGCGTTGTTCACCACGATGTCCACCCGGCCGAAGGCGGCGAGCACCTGTTCCACAAGCGATTCTGCTTCAGCCACTTGTGCGGCGTCAGAGCGGAAGCCCCGCGCGGTTCCGCCGGTTGCAGTCAACTCTGCCTCCAAAGCCCGGGCCTTTTCTTCCGAGCTGTGGTAGGTGAATGCGACGGTCGCGCCCTGGGCGACGAATTGGGTGGCAATGGCCTTGCCGATGCCCCGGGAGGCGCCGGTGATGATGGCTACTTTTCCAGCAAGCAACATGGTGATTCGGGTTCTGCGTTAAATGAGGTCCGCCGCTTCTGCAATGAGTTCTGCGATGTCCTTGACGACGACGTTCTTTTCTTGTTGGGCCCACTTGACCCCATCGGTCATCATGGTATTGCAGAAGGGGCAGCCCGTGGCGATGACCTCGGGGTTGGTGGCCAGGGCGTCCTCGGTACGGGCGTGGTTTACTTCCTGGTTGCCAGGTTCTGCTTCCTTGAACATCTGGGCTCCACCCGCGCCACAGCAGAGACCGTTGCGCTTGGAGCGGCGCATTTCGAGCAGTTCGGCGTCCAGTTGCTGGATGGCTTCACGGGGCGCAAGGTATTCACCGTTGCCGCGGCCGAGGTAGCAGGGGTCGTGGAACGTGATGCGGCGACCCCGGAACGCTTGGCCATCGGCGATGCGCAGCTTGCCGGACTCGATGAGGTCCCGGATGAACTGCGTGTGGTGCTGGACCTCATAGGTTCCGCCCAGTTCTGGGTACTCGTTCTTGAGGGTGTTGAAACAATGGGGGCATCCCGTGACGATGCGTTGGACGCCGTAACCATTGAGTACCGCGATGTTTTGGGCGGCCTGCATCTGGAACAGGAATTCATTCCCAGCCCGGCGGGCAGGGTCTCCCGTGCAGGATTCCTCTCCGCCCAAGACCGCAAAAGAAGTGCCGCTGGCATGCAGGATGCGGGCGATGGCCTTGGTGATACGCTGGGCCCGGTCATCGAAACTGCCGGCACACCCGACCCAGAACAATACCTCAGGGCGCTGGCCCTGGGCCAACATCTGGGCCATGGTCGGAATGGAGATGGGCGCTGTAGACGGCATGGGGGCAGGAATCAGGTCAAACGTTTTGGGTCCAATCCCCTCGGCTGGCGGCGGGGAAGGCCCAGGGCGCGCCATTGTTCTCGAGGTTGTTGAACATCGAAGTGATGGAATCGGGCGAACGGCTCTCCTCCATGATGAGGTTCCGGCGCATGTCCAGGATAATGCCCATGGGCGAAATGTTCACCGGGCAGGCGTCGACGCAGGCTTGACAGGACGTGCAGGCCCAGAGCTCTTCCTCAGAGATGAAGTCGCCGAGGAGGGT
>JBIKTK010000172.1:0-4201 GCA_044348125.1 Flavobacteriales bacterium
CTCCAACCGGGTATACACCCACCGACCCGTAACCATTCATACCGCGACAGGCATCATCCGTGGGGAGGGCTTGGAATCTGACAACCGCTTTGAAAACTACCGGATCATCCAGCCCACAGGTGAAATCGAAGTGTCGGATTTAGAGGGCACATCCTCTGAATGAAGGAGCTTCCTAGCGTATTTTCGAACCCATGATTCCTGAGGACAGTAGACGATTTATAAAAATGAGCATCTGGGTAGAGCGCTTTTGGCTGCTCGCTCTGATCGCTGGGATCGCCTTTTCTGGATACCAAATCAGTAGCAAGGGTTGGGACAATGAGCGGACTACCCTTTTGCTTCCCGCCATTGCTGGCATCTGGTGGTTTTTCCGGCGCAGTTTCCGAAAGCGATTGGAACGCTCCCAGGTTCACCACGACTGATTCTGAGCTACATGGACGCTGACCCTACGGGCTCTGGACTCATCATTCTGGCATCGCTGATAGCTTCTGCCTTTTTTTCCGGAATGGAGATTGCCTTTGTCTCATCGAACCGGTTGCAGCTCGAACTGGACGCCCAGCAAACGCGACGGGGTCGCATGGTGGCCTACCTGACCTCTCGACCCCAATGGCTGATCACCACCTTGCTGGTGGGCAACAACTTGGCATTGGTTTTTTGCGGCATGGAAGCCGGAAGTTGGATCAGCCGGAGCTTGTTCCATGTGGACGATTGGATGCTGGCACCGCAACCCTTGCTGGCACTGATCACCCAAACCGCAATCACCACAGGGGTGGTGCTGGTGGTCGCAGAGTTTTTACCCAAGTCCATCTTCCATGGGCAACCCAACCGTTGGCTCCGTGATTTTGCACCCATTCTGTTCATCATTCATCACATTCTGCTCATTCCGGGGTTGATTGTGGTAGGCATCAGCCAGGGGCTGATTTGGCTCACCGGCCAACGGAAGCGGACACCTGAAACATCCCGGCAGAACCTCGGTGCAGTCGATCTTGATCATTTTATCCGCCAAATCAGCGGCAGAATGCACCCGGAACAAGAATTGGAACACGAGCTCCAGATCATGCAAAATGCTTTGGAGTTCAACAAAGTAAGGGCGCGCGACTGCCTCATACCCCGGAACGAAGTCGTGGCCGTCGACATCGAGACCGATTTATCCGCCCTGCTGAACTTGTTCATCGAAACAGGACTATCAAAAATTGTAGTGTACAAAGGGGATATTGACAGCATTGTAGGATACGTCCATTCCAAAGACCTGTTCAAACGACCTGACTCCCTCAAGTCCATTCTGCTCCCCACCCTGATCATTCCAGAACCCATGCATGCGGACGAAGTGCTGAAGCGGTTCATGCAACGCCGTAGACACCTCGCCGTCGTGGTTGATGAATTCGGAGGAACCTCGGGCATCCTCACCATGGAGGACATCGTTGAGCAACTCATTGGCGAAATCGATGACGAATTCGATGTGGAAGAGCGAATCGTTGAAAACCTCGGGAAAGGGACTTGGCGCCTTTCCGCCCGGTTGACGGTATCTGAAATCAATCAGATGTGTGGCTGTGAATTGCCCTTGGATGACGCCTACGAAACATTGGGGGGACTGGTATTGCACCATGCAGAGGAGATTCCCGCGGAAGGGTTCACCTTTCCCCTGCGAGATGCCATCATTGAGATCGAGTCCGTGGATCAAAACCGCATCCACTTGATCAAGTTACAGGTTCTACACCCAACAGGGGAGTAACCCCATCGAATCGCATTTTCCTGGCTCCGCCTGCAACCTTGTTTAGGGCTGCGCGTATGCATCCCCTGAATGTGAAGGGATTCGTCCCCAAGAAACAGGAATTGATTATCTTCGCGCACCTTACAAAAGTTGACATTAAGCCATGTCATTGATTCAAAAAATTCGGAAACGCCAGGGCTTGCTCATGGTGATGATTGGGTTCGGAATGCTGAGTTTCCTGATTCCATACGATGCCGTCATGGCCTTGTTCGGGAGTGGTTCCAACCGGGATTTGGGGAGTGTGGATGGCACAGCCATTTCTGCCTTGGAATTCCAGCAAGAGGTTCAGCTTCGCAGAAACCTCGGATTCAGTGGAGAACAATTGGCTGATGAGGTTTGGAATGACTTTGTTTCCCGCATCCTGCTCCAGGACGGATACGATGCACTCGGACTCCAAGTCACAGACAAGGAGTTCCAAGGACTGCTCTTCGAAGACGGGTATTCAGGTTACCTCAACATGGCCTTCTACAGCAATGCCCAAAACAAAGAGTTCTGGCAACAGCAGTTCAGCGCGATGCTGGGCACACCGGAGGGGAAAACGAACTTCATGATGTACCGGAAGCTCATCACGCAGAAACGCCTGAGAGAGAAGTATGACAATCTGTTGTTGACTGGGGTTTACGCAAACACCCTGGAAGCGAAGCAAGACTACATTGCCGCCAACAAAAAGGTGGACTTCCAGTATGCCTTCAAAGCTTATTCCAGTGTGCCTGACGAAGAGATAGAAGTATCTGAAAGCCAGGTAAAAGCGTTTTACAACGAGCACAAAAACGAGCCCAAGTACAAGCAACGTGCTGGCCGAGACTTGACTTACGTGCGCATCCCTGTGATGGCCACAGAGGCGGATGCCCAAACCATCCAGCAGGAGCTCAATGATCTCAAAACGGCGTGGACCCAGGCCACGGGTGACAGCGCCTTCCTTGCAGGTCAAGGTTTGAATCCAGTGGCCCGTCGCTACACAGCCGATGCCTTGGCTTCCAACGCTGACGAAGCGGCTCTCATGAATGCGCAACCGGGAACCATCGTGGGACCTTTCCGGAAAGGGAACGACTTCCGACTGGCCAAGGTTGTGGGTTTTGCCACAGAACCAGACAGTGTTTCCTGCCGCCACATCTTGCTCCAGGCAACGGATCCCTCTGACAAGACGGAAATGGCCAGTTTGATGAAGCGTGCGGACAGCCTCAAGGCGGTCCTGAAAAAGGGCGGAAGTTTCGACGACCTCGTGACGCGTTTCTCTGATGATCCAGGATCCAAATCCACGGGTGGCAAGTATGAGAATTTCCCTCGTGGTCAAATGGTCGCGCCTTTCGAAGATTTCTGTTTCGAGCAAAAACCCGGCTCGATTGGGGCAGTGGAAACATCCTTCGGTGTCCACCTGATTGAAGTCCTGAAGCATTCAGAAGCGAAAAAAGGGGCTGAGATTTTCTTCGTAGACCGACCTGTCACCCCCTCGGATGAAACCGCTCGGGCAGCTTACGCCTCCGCCAGTGAATTTGCTATCGGCGTCAAGGACCTGGATGGATTCATGAACAAAGCATCCGAATTGGGTTACCCCACGACGGAGGCGAAGGATTTGGTGCCAGGAGCAACTGCAGTGACGGGCATCCAGAATGCAGCGGAATTGGTAGGTTGGGCGTTCACTGCAGAGGAGGGCAAGATTTCTTCGCCACTGCTCACCGACAATGCCTACGTCATTGCCATCCTCCAGCGCATCAAGGAAGCCGGGGTGCCCGAGTTTGAGCACATTGAGGAGGCCATGCGCGCCGGAGCCATCCAGGAGGCAAAAGCTGAGAAATTCAAATCCCAGATGCAGGGTTCGGACCTGAATGCAGTGGCACAATCCGCTGGTGGAACGGTCCAGGTCGCCAATGGCATCGCCTTGAAGTTCCCAACCATCACGGAAGCCGGTGCGGCGCCAGAGCCGTTGGTGGTAGGAACTGCCATGGGCATGGAAAAAGGAAAAATGTCAGAGCCCATTGTTGGCAACAACGGGGTTTGGGTCATCTCCACCCAGAACGTTACAGAAGCTCCCGAAAAGACAGAGTTTACTTCAGAACAAACTGCCTTGTTTGGCCGGGCAAAAGGCGGCTTCAACAACCGGGTATTCAATGCGATGAGTGAAGCCGCTGAAGTAGAGGATCGCCGCGGAAAGAACTAACGATTGCCGACCGAAGAACCATGAGCAACCAGCGGCCAAGAGCCGCTGGTTGTTTTTTTTTAAGGCTCCCATCGCTCGAGCAAACTGGCATCTCCAAAACTGAGAAACCGGTATCCCTCCAACATGGCTGTGGAATAGATGGAGCGCCAATTGGGCCCCACAAAGGCCTCCACCAAGCAAAGCAAGGTGCTTTGGGGTTGGTGAAAATTGGTCATGAGCGCCTCGACAGATCGAATTCGATAACCCGGTGCAATCATGATGCCGGTGGCAAAGGC
>JBIKTK010000171.1:0-4201 GCA_044348125.1 Flavobacteriales bacterium
GGTGTACCCGGAGTCCAGGTAAGACTGCAGATGATGGGACTGCCCATTGATGTCCACAGCGGTCCAGTCTGGAGCGGGACTGTAATCGGGCAATTGGGCCATCAGGGAGGAGGTGGCCCCCATCGCCAGCAGCCCCAAGGCCGCACCCAGTAACTTCTTCATCTTGCTAAGATGCGAAAAATCGGAGGGGGGCGCAACCGCTCTGACCCTCATCCCCAGCGGAATCAAAAAAAAGGGGCCACCTTTTCAGGCAGCCCCTTTCGAATGCGAAGTCGGTTCGCTTATTGCTTGGTCACGCGCAACGTCGTCACAGCATTGCCTGCTTGGATCGACACCACGTAAACGCCAGCGTTGAGCGAAGAGAAATCAACCAGTTCACGCTGCTCGCCTGCAGGACGAACGCCCAAGTCGGTTGCGAGAACGCGCGCGCCCAAGGTGTTGTGCACCGTGATGGAGACGGGTTGGCTCTGTGCCAAAGAGAACGAGAGAGCAGCTTGGTCAGCGATGGGGTTCGGGAACACCAAAGCGGAAGAAACCACATCCAGTTCTGCTACATCGACCGTGATGCCCGTTACGTTCGCACCGGCAGAAGCTTCGGCGAAGTCGTAGGTTCCGTTGTAGGAGAAGATGGTCGAGAATTGGCCTTGGTTGTCATCGTAAGAATACACGTTGGCAAAGCCGTTCACCGATCCATTGCCCCACTGGCTGCCGAAGAGGCCGTCCCCGTAGGCGTCACTCATGGTGAAGCTGTAGCAACCGGTCGCAGGTACGTTGACCCACCAGTTGTATTCGGTCACATCGGACAAGGTGTTTGCAGCTACTTGCTGGATCACCTGACCTGCCGAATTCTTGATGCTCCAAGAGGTCTCTTCACCCCAGTTGTCCGTCTTGAGGTTGACACGGATCAAGCTCATGGCTTCGGTCGAAGGCGCGATGGTTGCTGCTGCGGAAGACGCCCAAGGCGCACCGTTCACAGAAACGAGTTCAACAGCCACAGAACCGGTGCCCGTATAGCTGCCCAAATCCACCGTGGCATCCCCGTTGGTAGCCACAGAACCGGACCAGTTCACGTCGGGTTGTGCAACACCGTTCACCGTCACCTCGAAGGTGGCGCTGGTCACAGCGGCAGAACCGTAGTTGGTCAACAAAACGCTGGCATTCCATCCACCGTCACAAGCCGTAGCATCGCCGTTGTAGGCGATGATGGGCGCTGCACCCGAGATGCTGTTGGCGCAGTCGCCGAAAGCCATTTCCAAGTGCGATGTGAAGGAAGACTGGCCCGATTCCACGAGGATGCCGTCGGGGCAAATCGTGTAAATCGTTGGGAAGTAGGTACCAGCGTAGTCATCGAAGATGTCTCCGGTGTTGTCCACAATCGGGTAGGTCGTGCCGGTGATCCAGTCGCCTTGGGTGGCCCCACCGGTTCCCTGCAAGTCCTGCAAGGTGGTGGTGTTGTCTCCCTCAAAGAAGAACACCATCAAGTCGTCCGTGCCGTTCGGTCCGAAGGCATCATACAAATCGCCCAAGATGTGGGTGTTGTGGTATCCCCAGCAAGGGCCGCACCAGGTGGCAGAGAAGTCGATGATGACCGTCTTGCCCTCGTCCAGCAAGGACTGCAGGTTCCAGGTATTGCCGTTCAAGTCCGTGACCGTCCAGTCAGGAGCCACACTGCCGTCGGGCAGCTGGGCAAAAGAGGTCACCGAGATCATCAAGGCAACCAGGAGCGTGTAGAAGTGCTTCATGTAAGAAACAGGTGATTGGTTTTCAATTCAAGAGGCCAAATTAGCCCCAACAGGCCCCGCGAATGTAACGAAACCCAAGCGTTTCCCACAACGAAATGTGCAGGAAATCCGCGGGATTTAGAAACTGCTCGTGAAGGTGACCTCGAATCCGTTGGAGGCGGGCACCGCTCGACACACGCCGCCGATGCAAAAAATCCCCTCGCGGCGCTTTCCGTAACCGACCGCCAGGCGGTGGGGTCCCTCGGTGTAGCCCACGGCCCCGTAGAGATAATGCACCCGCGCCCCGACATCCGGATTCCCGTAGTTGTACTGGTCCATCACGCTCGCAAACCAGTGCGGACTCCAAGTGTATTCCACCAGGGCCGTGGCCCAGTCCCCCTTGTCCTGTTCGGTGAACAACCCTTGCACTTCCGCCCGCAGACTCTGCTTGGGGGCCGTCTTCCACTGGGCCTCGAGGACGTGGATGTCGGCATACACGAGCCCCTTGAACGTCGTGGTCACCGGCGTGGCCAACGTATTGAATTCCAGGTAGAAATATGCATACTTCAATTTGAGATCGGCGTTGACCTTCCGCTCCAACAGCACGTTGACATCGCGGACAAACTTCGCCGGGCCAAACCCCCAACTGTTCCGTTGGAATCCCATCGTGGCGCCCTCTACCCCCTGCAACCGCGTGGTATCCAGCCCGTTCGCTGCCGCCACGTTCAAGGTCACCCGCGTCCCGTATCGCCCGCCCAACCAGGTTTCTTTGGGCACCGTGTAATACAATTCGCCCCCGATGCTCGATTCGCCGGCCACCACCGTCGCGTAGGGGTACAGCGTGGCCGCCAGGTTGTACGTATGCTGCTTGGTGATCGCTGGGATGTAGTTGATGGGCAAGTCGAAGAGCAGCACATTGCGGTCCGAGCGGAAACTCATGTTGTCCACCGTTTTTGCGTTCAGCACCCATCCAAATCCACGTTGTGCGTAGGCCAAATCCACCAGCAACGCCTCTCCTTTCCGATACACGTACTGGTTGTCGGCGCTGGGGTCGTTGATTTTCGTTGCGTACTCCACGTTGCCCGACCATCGGCCGCGCTGGACGCCGAGCCGGTAGGACCAAGCGGCAACGTTCTGGGGCAGCGTCAGGACGAGGGTGTCCTTGGCGATGGTGGAACCCGCTTGGAAGCGGCTCACGAAGTTGCCGCCGAGGGTGACCCGCAGGTCGCGGACGGACCAGGCTTCCCGCAGGTCGTTCAGGGAGACCTGGGCGTCCACCGCCCGCACCAGTCCGGGACCCAGGATGAGGCCGTCGTTGAAGTCGAGGCGCTGCTTTCCCAGGAGGGCCTTGAGTTCGAGGCCGGGAACCGGCGTCAAGATGAGCCGAAATCCATCGAGGGCGTTGTCGATTCCCAGGGCACGTTCCTCGTAACTGCGCAGCACGATGCCGCTTCCGAACTGCTCGTAGAAATTCCCCAGGGTGATGTCCAGTCCCACCTCGGGATCGCTGTAGCGGGCAAAGCGGTACCCCACGCCGGTCCCCTTGAACCGTCCCGGAAATCCGACCACGGCATTCAGGTAGGACTCGTAGCGCATGCCCGCCGAGAAGTTGCCGCGGGTGTAAATCAGGTTGCCGTATGCGTTCAGGGCCGACTTTTCAGGGGGCACCACCGCACCGATCAGGGAGTCGGGCGCATAGGATTGCCACAGGAGCTGGACGTTGCCGGTGATGCGCCCGGGTGCCCCCTCCTCAGCGGGACCACCCTCCTCTTGGGCCCGGACACCGCCCACGAGGCCCGCGAGCAGCCCCACGAGCAGCCCCACGCTGAGCCACGCGCAGCAGGCCCCCCACAGGGTCGCCCTCATTTGCGTCCGTACTTCAGGAGCTGCTGGAAAACCTCGTCCTCGTCCCCGTCCGCGTAATTGTTGTGTTGCCAAACGATTTGGCCTTTTCCATCCACCAGGAAGGTGTGGGGCACGTTGATGACCTGCATGGCCCGCGCAAATTCCTTGTTGGGGTCGAGCAAAACCTGATAATCCCAGTCGACGCTCGACACGTAAGGAGCCACCCGCGAGGTGCTCCGGGCATCGTCGATGCTCACGGCCACAATCCGCACCCCGGTGCGCTTCTGCCACTCGGCATAGTGCTCCATGTAGGCGTTGAGTTCCCGCTTGCACGGGCTGCACCAGGTGGCCCAGAAGCAGACCAGGGTGGGGGCGCCGCTTTGGGCCAAACTCGCCGTATTCACACTTTTCCCATTCAAATCGCGCAAGGTGACCGACGGCAATTTCTGCCCCCAAGAGGGAAGGGTCAGCAAGAAAAGGGCGCACACAGCGATTCCTGCGCGCAAGGAGTTGGAGAGGGCGTTCATCGGTTTCATGGCAATCTCGAAAGGGGCGAATTTAAGGGAACTGCAGGTGTTTTCAGCGGATTTTCAGCGGACCGGGCCACTGGGGTATATTTGTCTGCATGAACCGTA
>JBIKTK010000173.1:0-4177 GCA_044348125.1 Flavobacteriales bacterium
GCGGTCTTGGAATTCGCCAGACCGGTTGCCTGCAAAGACCAAGTGGGTGTGGCTGTCACACCAAGCGGGCAACACGTAACGACCGGAGCAGTCTACCACCTCCAATCCCGACCAATCGGCAATACCCGGAAATTCAGACATTTCCCCCCAATCCACCACCCGGCCCGCCTCCACAGCCAACCACGCGTCTTCCACAACCGGAAATTGGGACATGTCGGACCCCGCCACAAAGGGGGGAGGCGTTTCAAAAGCTCCCACGAGCCCCCTGATGTTCTTCAGCAACATTCGCACGCTGCAAAGGTACAAGGGTGGCGTTGGGTTTGTAGCTTCGGGCCATGGCAGGGAACAGCTTGGGCAAACACCTCCGGCTCACGACTTATGGCGAATCGCATGGTCCCGAAATTGGCGGCATCTTGGAAGGTTGCCCAGCAGGTTTTTGCATCGATTGGGAGGGCGTCGCTGCGGATATGGTTCGCAGGCGACCTGGTCAATCTCGGTTGACGACGCCCCGTGCAGAATCTGATCATTTTGAGGTAGTATCAGGCATTTGGGACGGCTTGACCACTGGCGCACCCATCGGTTTTCGCATCCCCAATGCGGATGTCAGAAGCGGGGATTATGGGCATTTGGCCCAAGCATTCAGGCCCTCCCATGGGGATTACACCTGGCAAGCGAAGTACGGGCATCGGGACCACCGGGGTGGTGGCCGGTTGAGCGCTCGGGAGACGGCGGCACGGGTTTTTGCAGGGGGCATTGCGCGTCAGTTGGTGGCCGCTCGGGGGATGGAGGTGTCCGCTTATGTGGAGCGTGTTCAGGAGGTGGGCGTGACGGATGCTCCCCGGTTCTGGACCCGGGAGGAGGTGGACCGACATCCTGTCCGCTGTCCCTACCCGGTGGTCGCAGAGGCCATGGCGGAGCGCATCGATTGGGCCAGGGAGCAGGGCGACACCTTGGGCGGGACGGTGGTTGTGGTGGCGCGCGGGGTACCGGTGGGGCTGGGGGCGCCGGTGTTCGACAAGTTGCAGGCTCAATTGGCCCACGCGCTCTGGAGCCTGCCCGCCTTGAAAGCGATGGAGCTGGGCAGTGGCTTTGCAGGGACCTACATGACCGGTTCTGCCCACAACGACCCTTTTGTTTCCGATGCCCAAAGACCGGGTCACATCCGGACGGCCACGAACCACAGTGGGGGCATTCAAGGCGGCATCTCCAACGGCGAAGAATTGGTGATTCGCTGTGCGTTCAAACCCGTTTCTACCTTGTTGCGCCCCCAAGACAGTGTGGACACCCAAGGGGAGCCCCTGGTGCTGGAAGGCCGGGGGCGTCATGACCCTTGCGTGTTGCCCCGAGCGGTCGCGCTGGTAGAAGCCATGGTGTTGCTTGTACTTGGAGACAATTTGCTCGATGCTCGGAACGACCGTTGGTCCTCATTGCAACCTTAATCAAACCCTCATGAAAAAGTTGGCCTTGCACTGGCAAGTATTGATTGGACTGTTGGCCGGTGTTTTGTATGCTTGGCTGAGCATTTCCCTGGGCTGGAACGATTTCACATTGGACTTCATCCTGCCCGTTGGGGACATTTTTGTCCGTTTGTTGAAGCTCATCGCCGTTCCCCTCGTTTTGTTCAGCATCATCGAAGGGGTGAGCAGTTTGGGCGACATGAGGAAGCTTGGGCGGGTGGGGTTAAAAACCCTGATTTTGTATCTGGGGACCACCCTGTTGGCAGTAGGAATCGGGCTGATGTGGGTGAACATCTTCAAGCCAGGGAGTCAAGCCGACACTCCATTGCTCGAATCCAATCGCATTCAGTACGAACTTTGGTTGGAAACCCAGGGAAAACAAGCTCCTGATGGCATCTCCTTGCTGAACGATCCGGCCCACGCGGCACAGGCCGCTGAAGCCCGAGGCGCGCAACCTACCCCCGATGCCTGGGTGACCGACAAGCTCAGCAAAGCACAATTAGCCCAGGATTCTGGCCCGTTACAACCCCTTGTGGACATGGTTCCGGCCAACTTGTTTCAAGCCTTGGTGGAGATGAACATGCTCCAAATCATCTTCTTCGCTGTTTTCTTTGGAATCATGGTCCTGGGGTTGTCCGAGGGACAAAAGGGTTCTGTGATGCGCGCGACCTCAGCGCTGAATGAGGTCTTTGTGCGCATGGTTTGGGCCTTGATGCGGGCCATGCCCTTCTTTGTCTTTGCTTTGATGGCAGGCCAAATCGTGAAGTCTGCGGGAACGGATTTGGCCTTGTTCCAACAACTCCTCACCTTTCTGCTCCACTATTCTGGGGTGGTGTTGCTGGGGTTGGCGACCATCTTGTTCGGGGTCTACCCCTTGCTGGTTATGGCGTTCACCCGCCGATGGGATTACCTTTTTTTCTTGCGCGGCATGCGGGATGCCCAACTGACGGCCTTCACCACGTCGAGTTCCATGGCCACTTTGCCGGTGACGATGGAATGCGTGCATAACAAACTTGGGGTGAATCCCAGGATTTCCAGTTTCGTCCTTCCCATTGGGGCAACCGTCAACATGGATGGAACGAGCCTGTACCAAGCGGTTGCTGTGGTCGCTTTGGCCCAGTTTCACCTTGTGGACCTGACGTTTGCCCAGCAGATGACCATCGCAGGCATGGCGACGCTCGCATCCATCGGGGCAGCCGCTATACCGAGCGCGGGGTTGGTCTTGCTGATCATCGTGCTGGAAAGCGTCGGCTTGAATCCTGCATGGATTGCCTTGATTCTTCCGGTGGACCGAATCTTGGACATGTGCCGAACGGTGGTGAATGTATCCGGAGATGGGGCGGTATGCACAGTAGTTGCGCACTCGGAAGGGGAATGGAATCCGGACGGAAATCCCGCCGCATGAAGCACCTGGGTTGGATTTGTTGGGGGGGGATGATGGTGTGTTTTTCTGGCTTGATGGCCCAAGAGGAATGCGGGTTTGAGGCAACGGGAAAGGTGGTGAAACTGCTGGAAAAGGCTGCGGATGACAAGCGCTACGGCGCGGAAGAACGCATGGCCTTGTACCAGCAAGCGGCTGAGTTGGAGGAAGGCTGTTTGCCCTGCTGGATGGAATGGGGGGATTTGGCCTTCAAACTGGCCCGGCAAGGGAAACTGGATTGGGTGAGTGCGCGGGTGCCTTTGCAGATGCTCACGGCTGCTTGTCCTGCATACCACGCGAACCCATGGTATCAATTGGGGGCCATCGCCTATGCTGTGGGGGAATGGGAGGCGGCACAGTCCGCGTTCGGAATGTATCTGGATTTCCCCGCTGATTCTGCGGAGCGTTTGGGGACCCGATACGACCGGCAAGCAGAGGAGGTGCGCTCGCTCCTGGACCAACTGGCTTTCGAGGTGGCCTTCCAGCAGTTTGCGGGTGCATTCGCGCCCCGCCCCTTGGATGGGGTGAACTCGGCCGATGATGAGTACTTGCCCGCGCTGTCTCCAGATGGGAGCCTGCTCTTTTTTACCCGGAAATCTCTCTACAAAGCGAAGGGGGACATCGTGACCCAGCAGATCGAGCGTTTTTGCTTCACAGAACGCACCGATGCGTCCGAGTCGTTCGGGACGGTGGCCCCCCTCCCCGCTCCATTCAATGAGGGTCCCCATTACGGTGGCGCTTCCATCTCGGTTGACAACCGAGAGCTTTTCATCGCAGCGGAAAATCCACTGCCGGGATTTCCCAAGAACATCGATTTGTATCAGGTCACCTACGAGGTGGAATCGGATGGTGCAGGTGGTTGGAGTTATCATTGGGGAGCCCTGCGACGACTGCCCGCTCCAATCAATTCCCCGGAATGGGAGGCACAACCCGCGCTTTCTGCTGATGGGAAGGAACTCTTTTTTGCAGCCATCCATGGGGCCACGACACCGGATGGTTCTGGGAACCCTACGATGGACATTTTGAGGTGCATTCGCGAACCTGACGGCGATTGGGGGGCTCCTGAGCCCCTTCCGGCCCCGGTCAATTCCAACGCACATGACAAGGCTCCCTTTCTCCATCCCGATGGCCGGACGCTGTTCTTTTCCAGTGACCGAAAACCGGGAGGCGGGGGCTATGACTTGTGGGTGACCCAGCGGCAACCCGGTGGCAGCTGGAGCGCCCCCAGAAACCTCGGTGCACCCGTGAATACCCCGGGGGACGAACATGGACTCGTGGTGAGCACCGATGGCAAGGAGGC
>JBIKTK010000174.1:0-4164 GCA_044348125.1 Flavobacteriales bacterium
GTGACTGTTTTCAATGCGTGCGGAACAGCTTCAGATGCGGCACCCCTTTGGTTGTTGGAGTCGACGGTTCAAGCGTCCGGAATCAGCAGTTTCAGCACGGGCTGTGCACCACTGGAAGTAGATTTTGAATTCACGGGTTCCGACGCAGAGACGATCCAGTGGTTCGGCTCGGGATGGAGCGCCGAGGGTCCAATGGTGTCCCATACTTGGACTTCCCCCAGCAATGAAACCGTCTTGTTGGTGGCCTATGATTACTGTGGAAGCGACAGCCTCGAGTTTCCCGTGGAGATTTTCGGCAACCCTAGTTTTGTTGCGAATGGCATGTTGCCTGCAGTTTGTTTGGGAGACACGTTGTTTTTGAACTTGGAAGCCCCGGACCTCACTTCCGTAGAATGGACTTGGGGAAATGGCACATTCGCTTCGGGGCCAGAAGCCTGGGTGGTGTATGACGAACCTGGAACTTACACCCCAGCGGTTTATGCAGAATTTGGATCTCCGGGTTGTTCCCAAGGTGAATCTTGGGTGGTCGAGGTCTTTGACTACCCATACATTCCCGCTGGACAAACTTCATTCGAGGGTTGTAGTCCGCTTGAAGTAGAGATAGATCCTGATATCGACGCCCCAAATTGGTCGGGAGTTTGGTCCATATTGCCAAGTGGCGAAACCTATGAGGGCAACAGTTTTGAGTTTACGTTCTCCCATGCTTCTGCTGTCTCCAATGACATCCAATGGATTCAACTGGTGGCATCGGCGGGGCCGGGATGCATACAGTCCCAGACTTGGCCAGTGGTTGTTTACCCACTGCCCGAAGCTGATTTCGAATCAAACCCGTTCGCGGGGACTTGGAGCGAACCGGATCCCCTGAACATGGGCTGGCAATTCGAAAACCAATCCACCGGTGCCGTAGCATGGGAGTGGAATTTTGGAGATGGAACCCTCTCCAACCTAGAATCTCCAGAGCATACCTACGAGATGGCTGGGAATTTTGACGTCACCCTCAGTGTCTGGAATGCAGACGGTTGCAGCACCAGCCGTGTGGAGACCGTAGCGGTTTTGGACGCAACCCAGATTTACGTGCCCAATGCTTTCACACCGGGGGTGCCTATGGATGGTGTGAACGATGGATTCAAACCCGTCTTGTCACATCCTGAGCGATTTGAAGCGTCGGGTAGCTATCGATTCGAAGTATTCAACCGCTGGGGAGTCCGCGTATTCACCACAGAGGATCCTCAGGACCCGTGGTTGGGAGAAGGACCCTCCGAGACCCATTTCGTTCAGGACGATGTCTACCACTGGCAACTCACGTTGCAGTGGTCGAAGGTAGAGCGCAAAATCATTCAGGGGTCAGTCATCCTGTTGCGAGAATGACCAACCCCTTTTGAATGATAATATACATTATGTAAAATGAACTTCAGTTCCCCAAACGGGCATTGATCTCCTGCACTTTGGCGTCATTCCCCATCCGGGTGTAGATGTCACGCAACGAACGCAGCGTATCCCGGTCCTCAGGATTGATCTCCCCCGCACGCTCCAGATACGGAATCGCCTTTTCAAAACTGGCCTTTGCACTGTCCTGCAGCGTCTTCTCCTCAGCCTTCTGTGCTGGCGTCATGCGCGGACTCCACAAATCATTTGCCTTGTTGATGTCCTGAACCGCACGGTTGAAGAACATCGCACCCAAATTGTAATTCGCATCAAAGTAATCCGGCTGTACTTGGATGGCCTGCAAGTATGCCGCTTCTGCCTCGGCCGTCTTGCCCAAGTTGTCATAAACACTGCCCAAGCTAAACCACAAAATCTCGTTTGTTGGATCCAGTTCCGTTGCTGCAATCAAGTTGTTCTCTGCCCGCTGGTAGTCCTTCGCCTCCAAGTAGATATTCAGTTCCTCGATCAAAATCGCCTGTTCTCTGGGATAATTCGCGCGAGCGGATTGCAAGACTTGAATGGCATCCTCCGTGCGTCCTGCCTTCCTGAGCAGCCCAGCAATGAACAGATAGGTGTTGGGGATTTGATACCCCAAATCGGCACAGGTTTGGTAGCGAGCGATGGCCAAATCAATGGCATCCGCCTTCTCATAACAAAGGGCTGCGTTGAAAATCGCGGTGGTATCGGTGATGCTGAAGTGCTGGGAAACTTGGCTGGATAGATCAAATCCTTGTGCTGCTTCAGCGTACAGTTGTTGGTTGTATTGCTCCAGCGCACGCTCCATGCTCACGCCTTGCACCTGCGACAAACCCGTACGAATTTCGCGATCATACATGTCCTTTGCATCCAAAGAATCCGCCACCAAGTAGCTCGCAAAGGCAATTTCCAAAGCGTTGGGATACTGATCCCGCAAGGCTGCGGTTCGGGCGATGTTCACGTAGATGTCACCACGGTAACGCCAGGTTTTTTCTTTTCCAGCTGCGTCAGGATTGGCAATGGCCTGATCGATGTATCCCGCAGCGGCGTCATACTTCCCGCTTTTGTTCGCGTTGTAGGCAGAAACGACTTCTTTCTGGGCCGTTGCGCCCAAGACAGTCCCAATGAGGCAGATGGTGAGGAGTGGTTTCATTCGCTCGTGGTTTGAATCTGTTGAGGAGGTTCCAATTCTGGTGCCAAAGTTATTGTTCCGACGGGGTGATTTCGTCCAATCCTTGCTCCGCGCTGGATTCCTGTTCTGAAGCCCCGGAATCCCCCTCCCCTTCCTCGGATTCATCTCCACGGGGAACCCGACAAATGGAGGCAATCACATCATCGCCACGCAGTTGAATCAGCCGCACCCCTTGCGTGGCCCGCCCCATGACACGGAGTTCCTGAACCCCGGTCCGAATGGTGATGCCACTTCGGTTGATGATCATCAGGTCATCCTCATCGGTAACATCCAAAATGCTGATGAGTGCACCCGTTTTGTCCGTGATGTTCATGGTTTTTACCCCCTTCCCTCCGCGGTTGGTGATCCGATAATCATCTACCGAAGAACGCTTGCCATATCCATTTTCCGAGACCACCAAGATGTCAGCTTTGTTCGCATCTACACATACCATGCCGATGACCTCATCCCCAGGGCCTCCCAAGGTCACCCCGCGAACGCCCATGGCGGTTCGACCCACAGCGCGCGCTTTCTCTTCATGGAAGCGAATGGCCTTGCCTGAACGCAATCCGATGATGATTTCGTTCTGACCATTCGTCAATCGGGCCGTCAACAACTCATCGCCATCTCGAACGGTGATGGCATTGATTCCCGTGGCCCGAGGTCGCGCATAAGCGGACAAAGTCGTCTTCTTGATGATGCCTTGTTTGGTCCCCAAAACCACGTAGTTGCCCTCCACATAATCCCGGTCCTTCAGGTCCAAAACCGGAATGTAGGTCAACACCTTGTCACCTGGCTCAATGTGGATCAAGTTTTGGATCGCACGTCCTTTCGAAGTCTTGCTGCCCTCGGGCACATCAAAAATCCGCATCCAGAAACAACGGCCCTGTGCCGTGAAAATCAGCAACCAGTTGTGGTTCGTAGCCGTGAAGATGTGCTCGACAAAATCCTCATCCCTCGTGGCAGCTCCCTTCGAGCCAACGCCTCCCCGCCCCTGTGAGCGATAATCCGTCAAACGTGTTCGCTTGATGTATCCGGCATGGGAGATGCTGATGACCACCTGCTCATCGGCGATCAAATCCTCCATGCTCACGTCGGCACTGCTCAATTCGATGAGGCTTCGCCGCTCATCGCCGAAGCGGTCCTTCATATCCAAAAGCTCGGCCTTGATGATGGCCATGCGCCGCTCCACCCGGGCCAGGATGTCTTGCAGGTCCGCAATCACGTTCATCAACTCTTCGTACTCGGCGCGAAGTTTGTCCCGCTCCAGGCCGGTCAAGCGTTGGAGCCTCATGTCCAAGATGGCGCGTGCCTGAATCTCCGACAAGGCAAAACGGTTCATCAAACCCTCCCGGGCTTCATCGGGCGTAATGCTGGCACGGATGAGCGCAATGACTTCATCCAAATTGTCCAATGCAATGATCAAACCCTGCAGGATGTGCGCGCGTTCCTCCGCCTTGCGCAATTCGTACTGGGTGCGCCGAATCACCACCTCGTGGCGGTGTTCAACGAAGTAGCGAATGAGGTCCTTCAGATTCAAAAGCAGGGGCCTCCCTCCTACCAGCGCGATGTTGTTGACGGAGAAGGTGCTT
>JBIKTK010000175.1:0-4162 GCA_044348125.1 Flavobacteriales bacterium
TGCGGAGTGCTGGTTGGTTTGGTCTAGAAAATCATGGATGTACGAACGAACCGTTTGCTCCTCAAAGGGAATTCCCACGGACATTCGGCTTAGGTCGAGGTATAAGTACTTTGAGGCTTGCCCGAAGTCCATACCAGGATTCAACAAGGGGTATTGATATACCAACTGCCTCAAGCGAGCTCCCTTTTTGTTGACGCGCTCGTGCGATGCTACTTCAAGAAAGGCCGGGGAGCAGGTCAACGCTTGTTCTACTTTTCGTAGGAGGGATCTCGAGCCCACTGCGTCGCCCTCATCATTGATGATGGCCAGGTCAATGTCTTCTGAGAACCTGTTGATGATGCCATAAGCCTTGGAAAGCGATGTGCCTCCCTTGAATACGGCATTCGCCCTGAACGGGGACTCGGCTAAAGACTTCAAGGCGAGCAGGACGAAATAGTCTTTCTCCACATAGATTTCCTCAATGCCTAGTTCTCGGCTCGTAAGCGAATTCAATTCGCTGAATTCAACAGGGAATTGATGCAAGTTCATGGAAGGCCTTGCTTCAAAGTTTGAGGGAATCTAAAATGGCTGACACACGGGGAGGATAATTCAGAGCGATGTGCGCGAGGTGTTTTCGGTCTGGCTCACAAAGCCTTTGAATCATTTGGGCAATCAAGGGCAGCGCTTCTTGTCGAGGGGCGCCGGGGATTTGGTTCAAATCTTTGATGGCATCCAAAATCTCGAGCAGAGGGATTTCCTTTTCATTGACTTCCCCATAAGCCTTGACAAATCTCACCCGACAGCCCAAAAACACCCCAGATCGTCGTGTTTCATGGGATGCGACCTCGATGACTCCCGACACTTGAGTGGTTAACCCCAATCGATTGTAGAGTCTCCCACCTGTGAGGTATCCGGTCCTTTTTCCCTTTGTGAACAGCAAAAATTTGATGACATCGGCCTCAGATGGGCCCAGTTCACCATATCGGGACTTTTTTGGACGAAAATAAACTCCTTGCCTCGCTCGTGTGATGATGCCGCTCGCATACAGCCGACTCAGTACTTGGGCAACGGCCTGTGGGCTTTCATCTCGCTTGGAAACCAAATCTTGGGAAAACAGTTCAAGTGGTTGTTTCGCGTAAATGCGGCGGCGTATGGATTGGGCTAGTGTCATAACGGCTTCAAAACTAGTTCATTCAGTGATTCTTGTCAAGAATTTACACGCAAATAATTGACAGAATGCTTACGGGAATTACGTGCCAATGTTGCTTCTAACAAAGTCAATTCCGTTGAGATGCCGTAACAAAATCCATTGCTCAGGACTTGCTTGCGTTCTGGAAAACGGGAAGCCATGGCCCGAAATTGGCTCATGGGAATTGTGGTTCAAATCGACCTTTTGTTCATCACCGGTGAGCGACAACTTGCTTTGTCGCTCATGGAATACACGCATGCGTGGTGTACGCGGTTGACACGCTGATTCTGGACATTCCGATAGATAAGCGCAGCGGGGCGGCTGCGCCGCGCGAAATAAGAAATAGCGCGGCTGCGCCGAGCGAAACAAGAAATAGCGCGGCTGCGCGCGCGAAATATGAAATAGCGCGGCTTCGCGCGCGAAACAAGAGATGCGAAATTGGAGATGGTTGGGTCCGGGGAGATATCCCGGGTCCCAAACCCAAGTCGCGGGCGCTGAATCCCCCTGTGACACTGTACCAGATTCCAGCGTGATGGACCGGCCTCACACCAGAATGTGCGCGCCTTGCGCGCCACCTTGTTTGAATTCCCCGCGGCGCAGCCGCGGCATCTCTTGTCTCCTGTTTCTGCGGCGAAGCGCGGTGTTTCCGCGAGGCGAAGCAGAGCGGCATTTCTTGTTTCTAATTTCCCGCTTCTCCTTCAACGCGGGCTAACTTCGTCTCATGCAGGATCAGAACCAACGACAAGAACAGGAAGGGCTGTCGGGAACATGCCGCCGGGTGACGGTGGTGACTGTGGTGTACAATGGCGTGGCGACGGTGGAGGAGGCGTGTCGGTCGGTGATGGCGCAACGGGCGGGGCTGGCGGATTTGGGGGTGGATTTGGAATACATCGTGGTGGATGGGGGTTCTCGGGACGGGACGGTGGAGCTGTTGCAGGTGCTGGCCGCCCAGCCGGGGGGCATTGACCGTTGGGTGTCGGAGCCGGATGGTGGGCTTTATGACGCGATGAACAAGGGTTTGGCTTGGGCGACGGGGGATTTTGTGGGGTTCTTGAACAGCGACGATGTGTATGCCCACGGGGGGGTGCTGGCGGGGGCGGTGGCGCGGGTGCTGGCGGGGGGGGCTGGGGGGGCGGGGAGGGGGGTGGATGCGTGGTATGGGGACCTGGCTTATGTCGATGGGGAGGGTCGGGTGGTGCGGCGCTGGCGGAGCGGGGGGTACCGGCGGGGGGCTTTTCTCCAAGGCTGGATGCCGCCGCATCCGACTTTCTTCGTGCGGAGGGAGCGGGTGGCGGAACTGGGCGGCGGCTTCCGGCTCGTGCTGCGGTCTGCCGCCGACTACGAATTCATGCTGCGGATGCTGCATGTCGGGGGGTTGGACGTGGTGTATCACCCGGAAACGATGGTCCACATGCGGGTCGGCGGCATGAGCAACGCCAGCTGGCGGCATCGGCTGCGGGCGCACCGGGAGGATTGGCGTGCCTGGTCCCTCAATGGCTTGCGTCCGTACCCTTGGACTTTGCCGATGAAGCCGTTGCGCAAGGTGACCCAGTTCTTCTGAGGGAGACCGGGGGAGCGCGAGGGAGACCGGGCGCGGGGGCGCGGGGCGACCGCCGGGGCGGGGGCGCGGAGCGCGGGATTACGATTTACCTTTGGGGAAAAGACAGCATCGTGGCAAACCCAACATCAGACAAGGAGGCGCTGGACGCGCTCAAGGACAAGCACAGCGCCCTGGTGGCAGAGGTGGGGAAGGTGATTGTCGGGCAGGACCAGGTGATTCGGGAGGTGACGACCGCCATTTTGGCCGGTGGCCACGTGTTGCTTGTTGGGGTGCCGGGTTTGGCCAAAACCTTGCTGGTCAACACGATCGCACGAACGCTGGGGCTGAGTTTCAACCGCATTCAGTTCACGCCGGACCTCATGCCGAGCGACATCGTGGGGAGCGAGATTCTCGATGATTCGCGGCAGTTTCGCTTCGTGAAGGGGCCCATCTTTGCCAACATTTTGCTGGCGGACGAAATCAACCGGACCCCGCCCAAGACGCAGTCGGCGCTGCTGGAGGCGATGCAGGAGCGCATCGTGACGGCGGCTGGGCAACGCTATCCGCTGCCCGGGCCGTTCTTCGTGCTGGCCACCCAGAACCCCATCGAGCAGGAGGGTACGTATCCGCTGCCCGAGGCGCAGCTCGACCGTTTCATGTTCAACACCTGGGTCGACTATCCGACGTACGCGGAGGAGTTGAGCATCGTGCGGGCGACGACGAGCGACCACACGGTGCCCGTGGCCACGGTGCTGACCGGGGAGGAAATTCTGATGTACCAGCAGCTCATCCGGCGGATGCCGGTGGCGGAGAACGTGCTGGAGTACGCGGTGGGGCTGGTGGGCAAGACGCGCCCGGGCCGCGAGCGGGCGACGGCGGAGGTGAACGCCTACCTGAGCTGGGGCGCGGGTCCGCGGGCCTCGCAGTACCTCATCATGGGGGCGAAGGTGAATGCGGCCTTGCGCGGGCAGTACAGCCCGGACATCGCCGACGTGAAGGCGGTGGCCGAGCCCATCTTGCGCCACCGGATTGTCCGAAACTACAAGGCTGAGGCTGAAGGTATTACCGTAGAACAAATCATCGCCAACCTCCTGTGAGCACCGCCGCCGCTCTCCCTGCGAACGACCCGACCCTGCGGTCCTGGGTGCCGGTCGCTCCGGACTCGGATTTTCCCATCCAGAACTTGCCGCTGGGCATTTTCAGCGGGCCAGCCGCCGGGGACGGTCCTCGGGTGGGGGTGGCCATCGGGGAGCAGGTGCTGGACTGCGCCCGCCTCTTCGACCACGGCTACCTGGCGGGCCTCCCCTTCACCCGGGAAGACCTCGCGGCCCCGTCCCTCAACCGGCTCCTGGCCCACGGCAAGGCCGGCACCCGGAGCCTGCGCCACCGGCTCAGCGAGCTCCTGCGCGCCGACCGCGCCGAGCTCCGCGATACCCCAGACCACCACGACGCCC
>JBIKTK010000176.1:0-4156 GCA_044348125.1 Flavobacteriales bacterium
AAACTCCGAAACCACCACCTCCGTGACGTACCGCGTATGGCCCCCCGTATCCTCGTAGGTTCGGTAGGCGATGCGGCCCTCGACGGCAACTTCGGCGCCCTTTCGCAGGTTCTGCCCCAGCAGGTCGGCGAGGGGGCCCCAGGCCACGACGTCATGCCACTGCGTGCGTTCTACCCGCTCGCCCTCCGCGTTCCGGAAGATTTCGTGCGTGGCGAGCGGGAAGTTGCACTTCGACTTGCCGCCGTCGAATTGCAGGATCTCGGGGTCCTTCCCGAGGCGTCCAATGAGTTGGACTTTGTTTCTCAATGCGTTCATGATTTTGTTGTTTTGAACAGGTCAAATCTCCCGCCCCCATGCGCCGAGAGCCGTGCGCCGAACGGCATTCTTTGCCCACGGGGGGCAGGGATTCACGGCTGCAATTCCCGGCGGCGTATCTTCGCGGACCCCGACCGATTTCCCATGACAGCTCCCCGCGTTCGTGTCCGATTTGCCCCGAGCCCCACGGGCCCCTTGCACATGGGGGGCGTGCGGACGGCATTGTACAACTTCCTGTTTGCGCGCCGCTGGGGAGGGGATTTTCTGCTGCGCATCGAGGACACGGACCAGAACCGGTTCGTGCCCGGAGCCGAATCTTACATCCTGGAAGCCCTGAAATGGTGTGGCATTGAGCCCGATGAAGGGGGGGACAAAGGAGGGCCATGCGGGCCGTACAAGCAATCCCTGCGCGGAGAAATTTACCGGGAGGCCATCGGGCGTTTGCTCGCTTCAGGGCAGGCCTACCTCGCCTTCGATACCCCCGAGGAGATGGAGGCGAAGCGAACGGAGGCGGAAGCACGGGGCGAGGTTTGGCAATATGATGCCGCGAGGAGAGGCGGGATGCGGAATGGTTTGGCCTTGCCCCAAGACGAAGTCGAACGGCTGCTCGCCACAGGAACCCCCCATGTGGTGCGGTTCCGGATGCCAGACGACCCAGAAGAAGTGGTGGTTCGCGACCTCATCCGCGGAGAGGTGCGCGTGTCCACTGCAGTGCTCGACGACAAGGTGATGATGAAGGCGGACGGGCTGCCAACGTACCACTTCGCGAACATTGTAGACGACCATGCCATGGGCATCACGCACGTCATTCGGGGGGAGGAATGGCTGCCCAGCGCGCCCCTGCATACGCTCCTGTACCGTGCCATGGACTGGGATGCGCCTGCATTTGCGCACCTTCCGCTCATCCTCAAACCCACGGGCAACGGCAAATTGAGCAAGCGGGACGGAGATGCCGGGGGGTTCCCGGTGTTCCCATTGGACTGGGTGGACCCCGAAACGGGCAAGCGCAGCCCGGGTTACCGCGAGGCGGGTTACCTGCCCGAAGCCTTCTTGAATATGCTCCTGCTGCTCGGTTGGAGCCCAGGAGACGATCAGGAGTTGATGACCCTCGCCGAGGCGGCGGAGCGCTTCGACCTGGAACGCGTGGTGAAGTCCGGCGCCCGCTTCAACCCGGACAAGGCCCGCTGGTTCAACGCCCAGCACTTGCGCCAGCAACCGAAAGAGGTGCTGTCAGCCCAACTCGCGGCCCTGCTTCCCGCCGAAGCACAGCCTACCCCTGAGCGCTGTGGTCTGTTGCTGGACATGATGCTCGAACGCGTGGATTTCTTGCACGAAATCGCTCAGACCACCTGGTTGTTCCAGGCCCCGGATGCCCCGGACATGGACCTGGTCCACAAACGGTGGAAACCCGATACCTCGGAGATGTTGCGGTCCTTGGGGGCCGTCTTGGCCGATCTACCCCAGTTCGGTGCCGCTGACGTCGAGGCCGCGTTTCAGGGGCTGCTTGCCGAGCGCGGATGGGGGATGGGCGGGCTGATGCTGCCCTTCCGCATTGTGTTGACTGGCACAGGAGGCGGACCGTCCATGTTCGATTTTGCGGCTTTCTTAGGCCAAACCGAAACGCTCCAACGCCTGCAATCCGGCTTGGCCCGAATCGAAGCCCTCCGCGCCCAAGCTTGAACCATGGCACACCGGATTGAAGTACAGGGCCTCCGCTTCTACGCCTACCACGGTTGTATGGAAGAGGAGGCGCGCATCGGGCAGAATTACCGCGTGGACGTCGTCCTTGAAGCCGACCTCGGTCCGAGCGCTGCGACGGACGATCTCGCCCTGACCATCGACTACTGTGACGTCCACCGGATCGTGGCTCAGGAGATGACCCAACGTTCCCGCCTCATCGAGCACGTTGCCGGGCGCATCGTCCAGGCCCTGAGATCGGAACTCCCCTTGGCCCAACGGGTCGAAGTCCGCGTGACCAAGTTCGCGCCCCCCATCGACGGCGATTGCGAAGCCGTCACCGTGGTCCTCCAGGGCTGACCCCCCCTCAAAGCACCATCTCCGGAACCTCGGCTGGCACCACCAGCGGCCCCGCCGTCGCGTTCCGGATTTCCTCGACCGAAACCCCCGGCGCCCGCTCCACCAAGTGAAACGACCCGTCGCGGATGTCCACCACGGCCAAATCCGTCACCACCCGCTTCACGCATCCCACACCCGTCAACGGCAACGTGCACTGCGCCAGCAACTTCGACTCTCCCGCCTTGTTCGTGTGGGTCATCGCCACGATGATGCGCTTCGCGCTCGCCACCAAGTCCATCGCCCCGCCCATCCCCTTGACCATGACCCCCGGGATCTTCCAGTTCGCAATGTCCCCATTCGCCGCCACCTCCATCGCTCCCAGAACCGTCAGGTGCACGTGTTGACCCCGGATCATCGCAAAAGACATGGCCGAGTCGAAATAAACCGCCCCGGGCAGCGCCGTGATCGTCTGTTTCCCCGCATTGATGAGGTCCGCATCCTCCGTCCCCTCCACCGGGAACGGTCCCATGCCCAAGATGCCATTCTCCGACTGAAACTCTACCTCGATGCCTTCGGGAATGTGGTTTGCCACCAGCGTCGGAATCCCGATGCCCAGGTTCACATACATGCCATTCTTGACCTCCTGCGCAATGCGCCGTGCGATGCCGTGTTTGTCCAACATGGTGCTTCAGATTTGGGGCCGAACCGTGCGCTGTTCGATGCGTTTCTCGTAGGCTGTTCCTTGGAAAATCCGCTGGACAAAAATGCCCGGCGTGTGGATTTCGTTGGGGTCCAGCGCGCCCACAGGCACCAATTCCTCCACTTCCGCCACCGTGATGGTGCCCGCCATCGCCATGAGCGGGTTGAAATTTCGCGCGGTGGCTTTGTAGACCAAATTCCCCGTCGCATCGCCTTTCCAAGCTTTCACGAAAGCAAACTCCGCGTGCAAAGCCGTTTCCAAGATGTGGGGAACCCCATCAAAAACCCGAACCTCCTTCCCCTCGGCGACCTCTGTTCCGTAACCCGCTGGGGTGAAAAAAGCCGGAATCCCCGCCCCACCAGCCCGACAGCGTTCTGCCAACGAACCCTGAGGAATCAAATCCACCTCCAGTTCACCACTGAGCATTTGGCGTTCAAACTCCGCATTCTCCCCGACGTAGGACGATACCATCTTGCGGATCTGGCGGTTCTGCAACAACAGCCCCAACCCGAAGTCGTCCACGCCCGCATTGTTGGAGATGCAGGTCAAATCCCGCACCCCCAAACGCACCAACTCAGCGATGCAATGCTCCGGGATTCCACACAAACCGAACCCGCCCAGCATCAGCGTCATGCCGCTTTGGACGCCAGCACACGCCACCTGTGCGTTAGATACTACCTTGTTGATTGCCATGGCTGCTCTCCTGTCGTTGCTCGTTTCTGGAACTCAGTCGCCGAAAAGTTCTTCCAACTCCTCCTCCCCTGGGCCTTCGGAATCCCGCGGACGCAGCTCCCGGATGACCTTGCTGCAGTCCACCGAATCCGGCCCCAATGCCCGGGGCTTGGTGAAGTCCCGGCGGCTCAACCCCACCTCCTCGTTCGCATAGACCGCCTTCATGTAGTAGCCATAAATCGGGAGCCCCGTATTCGCCCCCTGGCCCAACTGGGTCGTGCTGAACCGGACCGCAGGATCCTGTGCCCCCACCCAAACCCCGGTCACCAAATCCGGGGTCAACCCGATGAACCAACCATCCGTGTTGTTCTGCGTGGTCCCCGTCTTGCCCGCCATCGGCGCCCGGATGCCATCGTACTCGCGGTCGGCGCGGTCCCCCCGAAGGCGCATGCC
>JBIKTK010000177.1:0-4154 GCA_044348125.1 Flavobacteriales bacterium
TCCCCCGCTGCTTGCGTCGTCCAACGGAACAGCTGTTTCCCGTCGCACCACCCGAAGTAACCATCATGTAGGCAACGGAGGTAGACCCAGTCGCGTTCTCCCAAGGCAACGACCTCCGCCAATTCCCCGCAAAGAAGCTGCGAAACTTGTTCTGAAGCATCTGACGCCTCTCGTCTTAACGGAGCAACATTCACAAATACACACCCCAGGGTCCCGGCTTCCAAAGCTTCAGGCCTGTGTTTGCGTTCAGACCGATCCAGCATCATAGCCGCTCTACCAGCATCGCCGAAGCCCCTCCCCCTCCGTTGCAGATGCCTGCTGCGCCACGCCGCAGTCCATGGGCGTGCAGGGCGTGGAGCAAGGTGACCACAATCCGGCACCCACTGGATCCCAAGGGGTGTCCGAGGGCCACTGCGCCCCCGTGAACGTTCACCTTTTCCCCGTCCAATCCCAAGAGTTGATTGTTCACCAAACCCACCACAGCAAATGCCTCATTCAATTCCCACAGATCCACATCGGAAGAGGACCAGCCAGCCCGCTCCAATGCAATGGGTAGCGCCTTGGCTGGGGCAGTGGTAAACCACTCCGGTTCATGGGCAGCATCCGCCCAAGCTACCAGCTTTCCAATTGGCGTCAATCCCAAACGAGCGACGGCAGATTCAGATGCCAAAACCACAGCACTGGCACCGTCGTTGAGTGTGGATGCATTCGCCGCTGTTACCGTTCCATCGGTCGTGAAAACGGGCTTGAGGGCCGGAATCTTGTCCAGCTGGACCGACTTGAATTCCTCATCCTCTCGCACCCAAATGGGTTCGCCTTTGCGCTGTGGAACCGGTACCCCCACGACCTCGGCGTCAAAACGCCCTTCCTTCCAAGCCGCTGCAGCACGAGAGTAACTCTGGACTGCGAACGCATCTTGAGCCTCTCTGCTGATGTCATGGGTTTTCGCGCACAGATCCGCGCATTGGCCCATGTGTTGCTGCAGGTATACATCGGTCAATCCATCGAGCACCATGCCATCGCGTGCCGTGATGTTGCCCAACTTGACCCCCTGCCTTGCTTGCAGGTAATGGGGCACCATGCTCATGTTCTCCATCCCTCCCGCGACCACCACATCATTCGTTCCCAAGGCGATGGATTGGGCAGCCAATGCCAGGGATTTCATGCCCGAAGCACAAACCTTGTTGACGGTCGTACAGGGCACTGTGTTGGGAATTCCTGCACCCAGCGCCGCTTGACGGGCTGGTGCCTGTCCCGCACCGGCCTGAAGCACCTGTCCCATGTATACCTCCTGGACTTCCGATGCAGCGATCCCAGCCTTTTCTATGGCCCCACGAATGGCGATGGAACCGAGCGCCGTGGCCGGGATGCTGGACAAAGCACCCATAAAACTCCCCATGGGGGTCCGAACAGCAGAGACGATGTAAACAGGAGGATGCGATTTCATGATGAAATTCCATTGGTTTGGATGGGCCAAATTTAACGGCCTTTGGCATCTTCCGCGGCCGTCCGATTTGATTTTGGCACGGGGTTTGGCCCCAGTGGGGTGGTTCAAGCATTGATTTGGTTTTGGTTAAGCGAATAGGGCCGGGAAACGTCTCGGCCCTTTTTGTTGCTCCAACTGCTTCATTGAAACCCAAAGGAACCTGGGCGCGTATCACGGCTCACAACGGTTTACAGATGACCTTCTCTCGCGTCTCCGCTTTCCCCTCACCCAACGAACTCGAGCAGTACAAAGTGCTCATTCGGCACGTGCATGGAGAGCCTGTGATGCTGCGACGGGCCCTCAGACTGGCATTCCGGAACCTCTCTCCCACCGAATCCGTTTTGCTCCGGGACTGGCTTCAAGCGAATTACGCCATCTGATTTTCGGAGTCTCCCAGAATCTCAGCCACATTCTTGGCGATGGTTTGGGCCAAATCGTCCGTGGGAAGATCATTCGCGTCCTCACCAAATGGGTCTTCAATCTCTTCTGCGATGAGTTCGATGCTCACCAAGATGTAGAAAATGAAAACCGCGATGGGCACACTCCACCATTGGAACTGACCTACCAGACCCAAGGGCAAAGTCACGACATATAGGAAGATGAACTTCTTCATGAACATGCTGTAAGCGTATGGGATGGGTGTTTTCATAATCCGCTCGCAGGCCCCCATGATGTCCACAAATCCCTTGATTTCACGCTCCATCGACCAAGCCCGTGTGGCTTCGATTCTTCCCGCTTGGGTTCCTTTCGCCAGCAAATCAAACATGGCTTGCGCCAAAGCTGCCGGTGTATGCTGCCATGCGGGGATGGCACAACCTGGAAGGTCCGCATGGGCCGGTCGCCGTTGACCTCTCAGGTGGTAACGGAGTTCCGATGCAAAATTTGGAATCAAGCACCGCCATGCTTCCCATTCGCTTTCGGTCCATTGGGCTCGATCTGCATGGATTTTCATGGCCAAGGACCGACTGTGATTGACCAATTCTCCCCATTGTCGCCTCCCTTCCCACCACCGATCGTAGGCCGTGTTGGTCCGAAAAACCAGGAACAACGAAAGGGCAAATCCCAGCAGAGAATGAATGGCCGTCGATGAGGGGGCATCCGGAAAAAAACGGGTTTCCAGCGCGACCAAACCGATGGTCAGCAAAGCAATTCCCGCCATGCTCGGCCAAAGCCGCATGATGACCTCTTTCGAGTACGCATGGAAAATCAAATCCCACCAAGTCCGCGGATTGTAATGAATCATCTCAACGGTTCCGATCGATTGCTGGGCGCACCCTGGCTGCCCGCTCCTTTCCTCTAACAGGCTGCGTTTGGGTGGCCTGAGGACGTGAATTCTGGATGGGTTCTGCGGGCAAACGCTTGTGAGCGGGCAATGCTTTGGGCCCCTTGCCTCCCTTCATCAGCGCAAGGAACTCCTTGGGAACCCTGCTTTTGACTTCAAACTTCTCTCCTTTGGGCCCCTCTACCACGACCCGGTACAGATGCATCCCCGATCGTCCCATGGGATCCGGAGCTGCGGTCCCTTTTCCTACAATGCTGCATCCCGCCTTCCGCATGGCCGCGAGTAGAAAGGGCATGTCATCGAGCCCTACCGCAAACTTGAGTAGGGTGTGTGTTTCCGTGGCCCGCATGGTGCGATACGGCAAGGTCTTCATTGCCCCTTTTTTTCCGTTGCCTATGGCAGGTTCCAATGCCGTCACCTCGCCATCGGCTGGCAGGTGTCCCTCCACCAACACATACAAGCCCTTTTCCAACCGATTCCAATGCAATTGCAGATGTGTCCTCCACTGAAGATCCTTCGCAATCAGACAGATGCCGGAGGATTCTTTCTCTATCCTGTTGACAAAATGAATGTCGGTTTCGTTGGGACGGGCGCGAGACATCCACTCCTTCATTTGTGTATAAGAAGACCGAACTTGGGGATTGGGAGAAGCGAACACCCATCCTGCAGGCTTGATGTATGCCAAAACATACTCATTTTCAAAAACCACCTCGAAGGGTGGCAGCGCCACACCCTCTTTCCGCTTGGCATCGCCCAATTGAAAGTCCTTGACCGATTTGCGGTCGTTTGCTGTTTGCTTTTCTTTTTTGTGTGACGAACCATCAGGTCTTTTCCATTCCACCTTGTCACCTTCCTGCAAGGCGAGAGAAGGTATCTTGGAAACCACCTCATTTACAGAAACGCCACCAGACTTGATCCACTTCCTGCCTTGGGTATTGGTTGCGCATGCCCCTGTCCCCATCAAAAACTCCAACAGGGTAGTCGCCTCTTTCACAATCTTCTTGTCCATCCCGCGAAGGTACTACATCCCGGAAAGCAAAAGACCCCGCACGGTGCAGTGCGGGGTCTTTCCCACGGTGTCTTGAGGACGCCTGACCCTACCAAGGCTTGTGCGCTGCGTACGCGTTTCCTTAAGTCCAAAGTTGGCCTGTCAACCCCGGCTTTTCAACAATCAATGGACAGATTTTCCACCTCTTTCGAACAAGTTACTGACATGCTCGGGATGTAGTTTTGTACAATGATTGGTCACCCCATGCTCTCGTTGTCTGGCAGTCTTTTTCTGCAACTCGCTCAATCCGATGGACTTCAAGAATTCACTGGTACCCGCTGGGGGGGGTGGATTGTAGGTGGACTTGGCTTGTTGACTACATGGCTTAGCTGGCATTT
>JBIKTK010000178.1:0-4129 GCA_044348125.1 Flavobacteriales bacterium
ACCTCGACGGTCCAGAACCCACCGTCCCGGAGGGCTTGCACCGCCACCCCGGCACCGAGCTTCCGATCCGCACCCCGCGCCAGACCGACCGGATAAATTCCTTCCCCCCTTCGCTCGATCACCGTTTCTGGACCGCCCCTCGGCCGGACCGTGGCCCTTGGGAACCGAGGCGTCCCGAAAACGACCTCTCCGGATCCCGGCGCAACCGGATAACAACCGAGCGCACTCCAGACATACCAGGCACTCATTTGGCCACAATCCTCGTTGCCGGATAGCCCATCCGGACCATCCCAGTACAGCGAATCCAAAATCCGGGTCACCCATTCAGCTGTCAGATCTGGCCTGCCGGCGTAAGCGGGAAGGTAGGCCACGTGGTGGCTCGGTTCGTTGCCGTGGGCGTACTGACCGATGCAGCCTGTGATGTCCGCCTGGTCTCTTCCTGTCGTTTCCGATGGCGCCCCGAACATGGCTTGCAACCGCTCTAGGAATGCGTCCGAACCTCCCATGGCTGCCATCAACCCGGGCACGTCATGGGGCACGAAGAAATGGTACTGCCAACCGTTCGCCTCGGTGTAGTGAAAATTGACCTCCCGCGGGTCGAAGTTCTCAACAAAGGCCCCCCCACGCTTCGGCTGAATGAAACCCGTGGCCGGATTGTACAAATTGCGGTAGGACAGGGCACGCAATCGGTAGACATCGCTCTCCGATTTCCCTACCGCCGCGCCGAACCAAGCGATGCACGCGTCATCAAAGGCGTATTCCAGCGTCTTCGAGACGGACTCATGTTCCTGTTCAGAAGGGATGAACCCCAGTTCCCGATAAGCAGGCAATCCTACCCCCATCCCCATGGCGGAGGATTGCATGGCCTCCCACGCCAAGGCCTGGTCGAATTCCCCGATGCCCCAACGCAGGGCATCCGTGATCACCGGCACGCTGTGGTAACCTATCATGCAATTCGTCTCGTTCGAAGCCAACTCCCAAACCGGCAAGGCCCCTCCTTGTTCGTACATCCGAAGCATGGAGCGGACGAAGTCACGCGAACGCACCGGCTCGATCCAATTGAGCAACGGATGCAACGCCCGGAAGGTGTCCCAAAGCGAGAAAACGGTGTAATGCAACCCATCCTCCGGGCCCAGTTGGTGGATCCGTTGGTCCATGCCGCGGTAACGGCCATCCACGTCGGAGGCCAAATTCGGTGTCGTACAAGCATGGTACAACGCCGTGTAAAAGACCCGGTGCTCCCGCTCCGGATCGGCACCCGGGGCAACCTCCACGTCCACCCGTCCCAACTGATCGTCCCAGCGTGCGGTGTTCTCCCGAACGTAGCGGTCGAAGTCCGTGTGGGGCGCCTCAGCCGCCAAATTGCCCAAGGCGCCTTCGATGTCCACGGGGCTCAAGGCGACCCTGACGACCAGGGAATCCACCACCCCCAACCCCGCGGCAAAAACGGGCACGAAAGTCATCCGCTGTTGCAAGGTGCCATCCGCCAGCGTGTCAGTGGTTTCGATTTCGGTGAGGGCATCCTGCCAATCCATGGGGCGGTCAAAGCGCATCGCGAAGTACACATGTTGCTCCCGGGCCCAGTTGTCCGACACGCGAAAGCCCACCAAGGTGCTGTCGTCCATGGGCTCGATTTGGTATTGCAGCAGCGCATCCCGATGGGCCATGTCCACGATCCAAGTCACCGTGTCCGGGGCATCCAAGATGTAGCGGTGGATGCCCACCCGGGGGGTGGTGGTGAGTTGGGCTGTGAGCTGGTGGTCCTGCAAGTACACGGCATGGTAGCCCGCGTGGGAAGCTCCATCCATCGGTTGGAAGGCACTCTTGTAACGGTTGCGCCAAGGCCCGGAATCTGCCGAGAATTGGGTGCAAGGCATGACCAAGATGTCTCCGTAATCGCTGACGCCCGTCCCTTGGAGGTGGGTATGGCTGAAGCCAAACAAAGTGTCGTCATCGGCATGGAATCCACCACAACCATCCCATCCGTCCAAGCGGCTATCGGGGCTGAGTTGGACCATGCCGAAGGGCGAAGTGGCCCCTGGATACGTGTGACCGTGCCCCCCGGTTCCGATGTATGTGTCTACGCGTTGGTGGTAGGGGAGAGAGGCCCAATCCGTGGCCAACCGGGTGGCCGGTGCCCCCGTTTTGCACCCGATGAACCCCAGCCCGGCCAGCAGGGCCCACGTCCATTTGTCAACTTGCAACACGTTCATGGCAGTTCGTTTTTCGGCCCCGAATCACTGGGAATGCAAACACCGCATTTCATTCGGTCGTGGATGCCGAAGTGGAGCACGGCGGGCCGGGCGGGACGCAGCCATTGCTCCAAGGCTTGGGCACTGGACGGAAGCACCAAGGGACGCAAGGCCTCATCCCGATCGGTTTGGCATGCGGTCTTTTGTGCCATGACCTCGTTCATCGCTTGGGCCTCAGCCCCTTGCGCTTCCAGCCGGGCCAGCGTTTCGGTTGCTTGGGACTGGCACTGTTGGGCCCGGAGTGCGATGGCGTCTATCCGGAGGTGAACCTCGGCTACGCTCCAATGAACCCCGTCCGCCGTGAGCAGTCCTTGCACCCACTGCCGGTTCTTCTCGGAAAGTTCGTTGGGCAACGAGTCCGCCGCAAATCCCGCCCACGCTGAGCCCAAGCTCCCCATCAGCAAGGCGCAACCGAAGATCCAGCAACGCTTACTCTCCATCCTGTGCCGCTTGGATCCGGTTCAACAGGTCGATCGCTTCTTCGAGGACGGCATCCCGCCCCGCTTCCCAATCGGCCCGGGTTGGGGCCGTGTAGCGGTGGGGTTCCAAAGGTTGCAAGACAGGCCCCGGTGCATGGTTGTAGTACACCGCCGTGGAAATCATCACGGGCCATCCCGAGCGGGGCAAGTGGCGCACCACGCCATTTCCGTAGGAGCCGAGTGCCGAACCCAGGGCCGGGCTGCCGAACAAGTAGGTGAGGTCCCGTTGCTTGAGCCAGGCGGCCAGCGTGGTGGCGGCAGAGGCGGTGCTTCCATCGATGAGCACGGCCAGGTAGCCATCGAAAGCGTGGCGGGCGCGTGGCATGGGCTTCCGAAACTCCATCGCCAAGAGGGCGCCCGGTGGGGTGTAAGCCAGGCCTTGGGTGAAGGCAGCCCACTCGTCCTCGGGGAGCTGCCGCAGGCTTCGGCGCATCGCTCGGGGCTTGCGGGCCCATTCGGTTTGTGCCCAGCCCTCTGGGGTTTGGCGGATTTGCACGCCTGAAGGCCAAACCACCGAATCTCCTCCCAATCCTGCGCGCAATGCCTGCATCGTCCGGACGGAGCCACCTGGATTGTTGCGCAGGTCGAGGACCACCCCGGAGATGTCCCGCCGCGAACAGGCGCGGAGGAACCGGTTGAGGCGCCGTTCGAATGGGGGAGAGGCGTAGGGGAAATGGGTCACGGTGAGGGTGGCGGGACCGCCGTCGGCTCCCAGGGACCAGGCCAGCGCCCGGCGCTCCCGCTTTCGCTGGGTCCGCCGGCTCGGGGGATTCCGGGCAACGACGGTGACTTCCCGCTCCAAGCGCTGGCCTTGCCACATGGCCACCACCGGAACTTGGGTCCCAGGCGGCAATCCGTATGCCCATCCCGCCACATCGTTCCACAGCCGGTCCGCCCGCAAGGCCGCCGCATCGGGCGCAACCCCTTCCACAGGGGCCAACGAAAGCGCCCATTGCCGGGCCACGGATGCGCCTTGTCCTCGGACGGAGCGGAGCTCAGCCCCCGCTGGCAACGTACCGGTGGGGTCGTTTTGGACGATGGTTTGGCCTTCCACAAACCGAACTTCCCAGGGCAACTGACCCCAATCCGACCGGTACATTTCCAGCAGCTTGGGCAAGTGGAGCGTGGTGTGCGCGTCCTGGAAGGTCCGCAGGAAGCGCGTCATTCCCTGGGCCGCCGAAATGGCGGTTACCGAGTCCTGGTTCCAAGCCGCCCGAACCGATGCATGGGCTGCAGCGACGGTTTTTGGGTCGGCGTGCGCATGAGGTTGAGGGTGGATCGCGAGCACCCAAGCCTGCAGGGTATCCAGGTCAGCAAGGACCGCATCCCGGGACAGGTACTGAGGTGCGCTCTGCCCATGCACCTGCGCTCCCAATGGAAGCGAAGTACCCGTGGAGA
>JBIKTK010000179.1:0-4128 GCA_044348125.1 Flavobacteriales bacterium
CTGGGCATGCTGCACCACCCAAAGCAAATTGTAGTCGAATACCGATGGTTGGAAACCTTGGGTCGGGTAGAACGACTTTCAGGTTGGATTGAAATGGCCAAACATGCTTTCACAGAAAGCCGCGAAGTGGCGGAAGCGTTCTTATTGGAAACAGAACCCACTTTGGATGCATTTTCCCGTTGGATTCCACGTGCCGCCTCCTACAAGTGGAACATAGTCAATCAAGACCCGGAAGAACTGGGATTGCGCAAGGTGCTGAACTTCGGGCACACCGTAGGTCACGCGCTGGAGGCCTTGGGAACCACCCCGGAAACGCACATGCCCCATGGAATCGCCGTGGCATGGGGCATGGAAACGGCCCTGCGGATGTCGGTGTCCCTTCGCGGCATGGAGCGGGAGGAAGCCCGCCGCGCAGCAGAGCGGTTGCGGCACTGGCTGCATCCTGCTGCTGCACCCGGGTGGGAGGCGGAACGGGTTTGGCCTTGGATGTTGAAAGACAAAAAGAACAAAGGGGGACAAGTTCTGGAAGTCCTGTTGGACGCTTGGGGGAAACCGGTATGGGATTGCGCCGTGACTTTTCCCGAATTTGCAAGGGCGTGGGAAGCGACCCGGGACGCAGGGGATTGGGGCTCGAGTAACTAATTTTGGGTCATGCAAAAAACCGCCGCGGAACTGGCTGCTTTTTTGGGGGGCACGGTGGAAGGGTCGCCGGATGCGGTGGTGAACCGCTTGTCGAAAATCGAGGAGGGGGGGCCGGGGAGTTTGACGTTTCTGGCAAACCCCGATTACGAGGGGCATCTGTATCAGACGGGGGCAACGGCGGCCATTGTCGCCCGTACGTTTCAGGCGGCGCGGGTGTTGCCGCCCGGGTTGACGTTGATTCGGGTGGAGGAACCGTATGCTGCCTTCGGGCGTTTGTTGGAATGGGTGGAACAGGTGCGGCAGCGGCCGGAGGGGGTGCACCCCACGGCCACGATCGAGCCCGGGGCGGAGGTTGCACCTGGATGCCGCATCGGCGCCTACGTGGTCATCGAAGCCGGTGCGGTGGTAGCCGAAGGTTGTGATTTGCGGCCCCATGTGGTGGTCGGGCGGGAAGCCCGGATCGGCGCGAATACGACGTTGCATGTAGGGGTTCACATCCAAGATGGCTGCGTGGTGGGACGGGAATGCGTCGTGCACACACGCGCCGTGGTGGGTTCGGATGGGTTCGGGTTTGCACCCCAACAGGATGCCACGTATCGGAAGATTCCCCAGACCGGGAATGTGGTCATCGGTGACCGCTGTGAAATCGGCGCAGGGACGACCATCGACCGTGCTACGCTCGGATCGACCCGCATCGGAACCGGTGTCAAGTTAGACAACTTGATTCAGATCGGCCACAATGTTACCATCGGCGACCACACCGTCATCGCCGCACTGACGGGCATCGCAGGTTCAACGAGCATCGGTGCACATTGTATGATTGGGGGGCAAGTGGGCATTGCGGGCCATTTGCACATTGCAGACGGTGTCAAGATTGCTGCCCAGTCGGGCATCGGCGCCAGCATCAAAACCCCGGGGGCCATTTTCCAGGGCACGCCCGCTGCACCCTTGAAGGAGTTCCAGCGCAGGCAGATTGCTTGGAGGCAACTGAGTGAGGGGGATGTTTTGGGTCGTTTGGCCTTCCTCGAAACACGAACAGATAAGCAGTAGACCCAGCGCATGCTCACGCACCAAAGAACCCTCCGCCAACCTGTGTCATTCGCAGGAATCGGCTTGCACACGGGGGAACAGAACCGGTTGACGATTCACCCGGCACCGGAAAACCACGGGTACAAATTCCAACGCACCGACCTGCCGGGTGAGCCCACCATCGAAGCGGACGTGGATCGGGTGGTGGGGACGACGCGCGGCACCACCCTGGAGCAGAACGGCGCACGGGTTCACACCACCGAACACATCCTCGCCGCCCTCTACGGATGCGAGGTAGACAACGCCCTCATCACCCTAGAAGGCCCGGAGATTCCGATTCTGGACGGGAGCTCAAGGCCCTATGTCGAAGCCATTTTACAGGCAGGATTCCAAGACCAAACCGCTCCCCGCAAGTTTTACATCCTCCGGGAGAACATCAGTTTCGAAGACCCGGAGAAAGACGTGGAGATGCTGGCCGTTCCTGAACCGGATGGTGAATTCCGCCTCACCGTCATGGTGGATTACCGGAGCCCCGTGCTCGGCACCCAACATGCCAGCATGTACAAGCTGAATGAATTCGCTGAGGAAATCTCCCCTTGCCGAACCTTTGTTTTCCTCCGGGAAGTGGCTGAACTGGCACGCCAAGGTCTCATCAAAGGCGGGGATGTTGAGAACGCAGTGGTTTTGGTCGAGCGCCCCTACACAGAGGAGGAACTTGGTGAAATCGGGGCGTTGGTGGGCAAATCCCATCTTTCGGTGCACGTGGAGTCCAAGGGGGTCTTGAACACCAGTCCCCTGCGGTTCGCCAATGAACCCGCCCGTCACAAATTGTTGGACATTGTGGGAGATTTGGCATTGACCGGGCATTTCATCAAAGGCCACATCCTCGCAGCGAGGCCTGGGCACGCAGGCAACGTGGCCTTTGCCAAGCTGTTGAAGCAGCGAATCCGCGTGGAAACCGGTCTGCCTGACTTGAATCCCGAGCGCCCTTCGCTGCTGGACATCAACCAGATCAGCCGTTTGTTGCCCCACCGCTATCCGTTTCTCCTGGTGGATCGGATTTTGGAAATCACGGACAACAGCATCACGGGCGTGAAGAATGTCACCATGAACGAACCGTTCTTTCAGGGTCATTTTCCTGGCAACCCTGTCATGCCAGGCGTCCTACAAATCGAAGCCATGGCCCAAGTAGGGGGCATCTTTGCCCTCAACAGCGTCGAGAATCCCGAAGAATACACGACCTATTTTATGAAGATCGACAACGTACGCTTCAAGCAAAAAGTTTTGCCTGGGGATACCGTCCTGTTCTTCCTGGAACTCATCTCGCCCATCCGCAGAGGACTGGTGCACATGCGTGGGAGGGGGTTTGTTCGGGGTCAATTGGTTTCGGAAGCAGAGATGCTGGCCCAGGTGGCGAAACAACCCGCATGACGGGCGTCTGACCTGCAACAATGCCTAACTTTCACAACGTGATTTCGCCCCTTGCCCATGTTGCTCCGGAAGCCCGCCTCGGTGAAGGCGTTACCGTTGAGCCGTTTGCGTACATCGCTTCCGATGTGGTCATCGGGGCAGGCAGTTGGATCGGACCCCACGCCACGGTACTGGATGGTTCGCGAATCGGAGTGGATTGCAAAGTGTATCCCGGAGCGGTCATCGGTGGCCTCCCACAGGACCTCAAATACGCAGGCGAGAACTCCACCGCAGAAGTGGGAGACCGCACCGTGGTTCGAGAATGCGTCACCATCAACCGAGGGACCCGGGACCGAATGAGCACCAAGGTGGGTTCAGACTGCCTGCTCATGGCCTACACCCACCTGGCCCATGACGCTTGGGTTGGCGACCACGTCATCATCGCCAATTCGGGCAACATCGCGGGCCACGTGACCATCGAAGATTGGGTCATCATCGAAGGAATGGTCGGCGTACAACAATTCGTTACCATTGGACAGCACGCCTTCGTCGCGGGCGGTTCGTTGGTTCGCAAGAACATTCCGCCCTACATCAAAGCAGCGCGAGAGCCCTTGAGCTACATCGGTGTGAACAGCATCGGATTGCGACGCCGGGGATTCGACAACGACCGCATCTTGCGCGTCGAGGACATCTACCGAACCCTGTACGTTCAGAACGGGAACATGACCCAAGCCATCAAAGTGGCAGACGTGGAACTCCCTGTCTCAGAGGAAAAAGAGGTCATTTTGGCCTTCATTCGCGCATCGGACAAAGGCATCATCCGGGGGCCGTTCTGAGTCCATGGGACCGGAAGGATCTTCGCGGAGGTTCGTGCTCCGCAATTGTGGCCATCGCTTTCAAAACCGTTGGGTTTTTCGCGGCCTTTCAGGCCAAATCGAATCCAAATCCCACCTCCTCATCCGGGGTGCGAATGGCAGCGGAAAGTCCACACTGGCCCGCATCCTCGCAGGAACCTTGACGCCGGCCGAAGGCATCGTGGGCTGGACC
>JBIKTK010000182.1:0-4108 GCA_044348125.1 Flavobacteriales bacterium
TGCTCGCTCACGCGCACTTTGCCTGAAGGCCAAATGCTCTTGGACAAGCAATCCATCGATTGGCAGTTCCCTTCCGACTCCACGTCAGGAAGGATTGCGCGATCCGTCGTTTTGCCGGATGCGAATGCGGTGCTCCGGCAGTCGCTCAACCGGCGGACCCTCGGGATGCGGTTGCACCTGCGTGCGCACAACGCCGTCCGGGAGGAGGTGCTTCAGCGGCGGACCGAGGCCAGGGCGCAGCGTGGAAAAGGTCCGGGGGGACTCCGGTACGGGCTGGCCATGGGGATCGGTGAACCGCCGGTCGCCGTGGACTTCGATGCCACCGAGCGGACCCGCCGGAGCCTGGAAGCCCTGGCGCGCCGAACGGGATTCCTGGGGGCGCAGGTCCAGGTCCACGTCGATACGATTGCGCCACGCCGGGTGGCCTTGTCCTACCAGGTCCACACCGGCCCCTTGTGGCGCATCGGTTCTGTGGACTGGCAGCTCGAAGGCAGCGGCATTGCGCCGCAAGACGTGGTCCCCACCAGTCCCATTGTGCCCGGACGCCCCTTCGACGCTGATTTCCTGGAGGCCGAGCGCGCTGCCATGGCGGTTCGTTTGCAGTCCATGGGTTACGCTGATTTCGCAGAGGCATTTATCGCGTTTCTGGCGGATACCCTAGCGGCAGGCAGTTCCAACCGTCACGAAGTGGATCTCACGGTTCAAATTCGCCCCCAAAAGGTGACTTTGTCTGGGGGAATTGTCGATGTGCCGCACGCGACGGCTCGATTCGGTGAAATCCGGATTCGAGAATCGGAGGATGGCTTGTTCAAGCCGCTTCGTCCAGAGGTGTTGGACTACCTCATTTCGGTGGAGCCGGGCATGCGCTACAACCAACGGGTGCTCGAGGAGAGTTACCGCAGGCTCATGCGGTTGCCTGCTTTGGCGCGGGTGGAAATGCCGACCGCCACCCGGGTAGATCGGGATGGAACCCACTGGTTGGACCTGGACATTTCCCTTTGGCAGCGGGAGCGGTTCGGGTTTGAGACGGAAATTGACTTCACGCGGACCGATGCACGCTATGGTCCCTTGGCGCGGGTGACCTGGACGGACCGCAATGTTTCGGGGAGAGGAGACATGTTCCAAGTGGCGGGAAGCGGGGGCATTGCTTCCACCCAGCCCTTCAGTTACACGGAGGCGTCCTTGGTTCCGAACAGCGGCGAATGGTCCTTGGAAGCGCACTATTCGATCTTGGGCATTCCCCCCATTGGGTTGAAAAGGCTGAGACCCTCCAATGCGGCGCGTTCCGAGTTCATTTTGGGATTTCGAAGGGAATCACGCCCGGATTACGTTCGCAAAACGTTTGCGTACAAACACGGATTCTCCTTCATTGAAAATCCATCCAGGAGCAGTTTGATTCAATTTGACCTCCTCGAAGTCAGCTACAGTGCGCTGGATGCGACGGAAGCGTTCCAAGTCTGGTTGCAGGCTCAAAACAACGATTTCTTGACGAGCCGGTTCCGGGATTATGCGGCTGCGTTGACGCGGATTCAATGGCGCACGGCCTGGCGTCCCGATGCGCGGTTTGCGGGCGGTCACCGAATTTCTGTGGAGTGGGCAGGCCAAACCCTGCGTCTCCTATCCCCATCGCTGGGACTGGACATCGACCCGCAGGGCCACTACCTCCTCGGCGCAGTCCCGTTCGCCCAGTTTGTCAGGTGGGAAGATGAACTCCGTTGGGGAACCCGACCGGATGGCCGGGACCGCAGAGGCTATTGGGCCGCCCGTTTGTTCGTGGGGCTGGGGTTGGCCGGCGAGAACTTTGGTACCCTGCCCTACGACCGCAGTTTTTACGGCGGGGGAGTGAATGGATTGCGGGGCTGGGCAACCCGGGGTTTGGGGCCGGGTGCCACGGGGTACGCCGCCCCGACAGAGGTCATCAAGGGACTGGGGGACCTCCGGCTGGAACTGAACGCAGAATTCCGCCAGCCGATCACTTCGGTGCTTCAGCTCGCTTGGTTCACCGACGCGGGCAACGTCTGGCTCACCGGCAATGCACCGGACGAGGCCACGTGGTCGAGAGGGGGGCGGTGGGAGAGCTTGGCTTGGAACACCGGCATGGGACTTCGTCTGGACTTTGACTTCTTCCTGCTTCGATTGGACGCCGGACTCAGGCTCCACGACCCGGGGCTTTCTTCCGGAGAACGTTGGGTGGGACAGCACCCAGCGCGAGGTGCGGTACACCTGGGAATTGGACATCCGTTTTGATTCTGGCCCAACCCGCGTAACTTCGAACGCTCAAAAACGCTGAAGATGGGATGGTTTAAGAGAAGACAAGAGGGAATTACCACAAAAAGCGCCGAGAAGAAAGAGATTCCGGAAGGCGCATGGTACCAATGTCCGGGATGCAAGACCATGGTCACCTCCCAAGAACACGCCGCCACCTTGCATGTCTGCAATCATTGTGGACACCACGAAAGGGTCGGAAGCGCTGTCTACTTCGAACTTCTGTTCGACGATGGCAAGTTCCGGGAAATCGCTGCCAAGATGGACCCTGCCGACCCGCTGGAGTTCCGGGATACGAAGGCCTACAGTGCCCGTTTGAAGGAGGCCCAAGAGAAAACGAAGCTGCACGATGCCCTGCGCACTGCTTCTGGACACTTGGATGGAATGCCTGTGGTGATCAGTTGCATGGATTTCAACTTCATTGGTGGATCCATGGGGTCTGTGGTGGGGGAGAAGATCGCTCGTGGAGTGGATTTGGCCTTGAAAAAACAATGTCCTTTTATCTGCATCAGCAAATCGGGCGGAGCGCGGATGATGGAGGCAGGTCTGAGCCTGATGCAGATGGCAAAGACGAGTGCCCGGCTTTCCCTGCTTGCGAAAGCGGGACTGCCCTACATTTCGGTGTTGACCGATCCTACAACAGGCGGTGTCACGGCTTCATTTGCCATGCTCGGCGATTTGAACATCGCTGAACCCAACGCACTGATCGGATTTGCAGGGCCTCGGGTCGTCAAAGAGACCATTGGAAAGGATCTTCCGGAGGGATTCCAGCGCTCCGAGTTTTTGTTAGAACATGGGTTCTTGGATGCCATTGTAGAGCGCAAACAACTCAAGGAACGGCTGTCGTTTTTCCTGCATGCCATGCACGATTATGAGCCCGAAGCGGAATCGGTTGGATAAGCGGAATTCTTGTTCTACCTTTGCCCGCCTTTAAACCGCATCACGAACATCCATCGATTTCGAAATGTACTATTTGGACGCAGAAAAAAAGAAGGAGTTCTTTGTCAAGCATGGCAAAGACGCCACGGACACGGGCAGCCCTGAAGCACAGGTTGCCATGTTTTCTTACCGCATTGCCCATTTGACCGAGCACCTCAAGTTGAACCGCAAGGACTTCAACACCCAGCGTGCGCTGATCAAATTGGTGGGCAAACGCCGGAAACTTTTGGATTACTTGAAGGCAAATGACATTGCCCGTTACAGGAACATTGTGGCGGAACTTGGCTTGCGCCGTTGATTGAATCGTTTCAAGACGAAGAAGGCAATTGGTTGACGATTGCCTTTTTCGTCTTGTTTTTTACCGCCCGATTTCCAACAGGGCCGGGCCCTCACAGATGCACACAGAAGACAGGATGAACTATCAGGTACACCAACAAACCATCGATCTCGGCAATGGGCGCGAGATCACCCTTGAAACCGGAAAATTGGCCAAACAGGCCCATGGCTCCGTGGTCGTGAAATGTGGCAACACGATGCTGTTGGCTACGGTTGTGGCGAGTCACGACGTAAAAGATGATGTCGATTTCTTGCCGTTGACGGTGGATTACCGCGAGAAATATGCCGCCGCTGGCCGTTTCCCCGGAGGGTTCTTCAAACGGGAAGCGCGCCCATCCGACACGGAAACCCTGATCATGCGACTTGTCGATCGTGCGCTGCGTCCCACTTTCCCAGCGGACTTCCACGCAGGCACCCAAGTGATGATTCAACTCATGTCAGCGGATGCAGAGGTGCTTCCGGATAGCCTGGCGGGGCTGGCGGCTTCCGCTTGCATTGCAGTCAGTGACATCCCGTTTGATGGCCCGATATCGGAGGTTCGTGTAGCCCGTGTGGATGGCCAATTCAT
>JBIKTK010000183.1:0-4102 GCA_044348125.1 Flavobacteriales bacterium
TGGGATCCAGACCAGCGCCGTGGCCCGGATGCGGAGAACCGGGACAGCATCGCGCTGGGCGGGGACGTGGCCATCGTGTACGCCGTGGGCGGCATCGAATCGGGGGAGGGCGATGACGCGACCATCGGCTCAGAGACCCTGGCGGAGTCGTTGCGCCGGGCGCGGCTGGCCCCGGACGTGAAGGCCGTTGTGCTGCGGGTGAATTCGCCGGGCGGGTCGGCGCTGGCCAGCGATGTCATCTGGCGCGAGACGGTGTTGCTGCGGGAATCGGGCAAGCCGCTGGTGGTCAGCATGGGCGACTACGCAGCGTCTGGCGGGTACTACATCAGCGCGGCGGCCACGAAGATTTACGCTGAGCCCACCACCATCACCGGTTCGATCGGGGTCTTCGGGATGATTCCGAACGCGCAGGAGCTGCTCACCGAAAAAATGGGGTTGTCCTTCGATGAGGTTTCCACGCACCCCCATGCCGGGATGGGCATCGATCGGCCATTGGATGCAGTCCAAATGGAGGCCATGAATGCATCCATCGCCAACATCTACGACACGTTCGTGTCGGTGGTGGCGGCTGGTCGAGGAATGACCCGGGAGCAGGTCGAGGAGGTGGCCCGGGGCAGGGTTTGGTCCGGGCGGGATGCCCTGGACAAGGGGCTCGTCGATGCCCTCGGGAACCTGGAGGACGCAGTGGCCGAGGCGATTCGGTTGGCGGGGCTGGATGCAGCGACGGTGGAACGGGTGGTGATGCCGGAACCGGTGGACCCCATCTCGCAGTGGTTGGAGGAGATGGGCGGCGTGGAAGTGGGGATGCGGACGTTGGCTGCTTGGGGCGTTCCGGCGGGCACGGTCCAAGAGTTTCTGTCGCTGCAGCGCATGGTGCAACAAGGCGATCGGGTGCAGGCCCGCCTTCCTTACGCGATCACCATCCGATGAGGGCCGCGCTGTGGCTGGCGGGATTCGGGGTGGCAGCCCTGGGATGTGCCGACCGGTCCACGGCGCGCGCGGACGGCGCGCCACCCGTGGTTGAGAGCGCCCCACCCGTTGCGGAGCACGCGCCTCCCGGGGACCCCGCTCCTTTTACGTTGCTGGCAGCCGAAGTGGTGGGGGATTCGCTGCGGGTGCAGGTGGCCTACAGCGGAGGTTGTGGGGAGCATGTTTGGGGTTTGGCCTCCGCAGGTCCGATGCTCAAGAGCTTGCCGCCGAAACAGCCCCTGCGGATTGTGCATACCACCCCGGGGGATGACTGCCGCGCCCGGCTGATCGAAACGCATACCTTTGCGCTGCACGGCTGGCGGGGAACGCCGCGGGGCGTGACGGTTTTGCTGCTTGAAGATTGGAACACACCCTTACCTTATGAATACGATTGACCGGATTTTGAAAGGCGGCCTGTTGGCGGTTGCTTGCGCATGGGGAGGCGCTCTGACAGCGCAGGTGGAGTACGGGGGATCGCCGGTTTGGGAAGCCCATCAGCTTCCCGAGGTTCCGGTGATGCACCTGCCGTCGGTCGATCGGGAGGCGCTCGCCTTGGAGGATGCGGTCACGGATTTGGAGAAGACGGCTCCTTGGCGGTTTGGGGTGGAACACGCGGTGGATTGGGCCTCCGATGCGGTGGGGATTTGGACGGTGGAGGGGGACGAGCGGGTGTGGCGGCTGGGGGTTCATTGCCCCGAGGCGCTTGGAATCGGTTTCTTGTTCGGCACGATGGAAGTCCCCAAGGGCGGACGGCTCTTTGTTTGGAACAGCGACCGAACGGTTTCCCGCGGTGCCTTTGATCACCGCAGCAACGCCGACGGCGGGTCCTGGGCCTTGGGGATGACCCCGGGGGAGGAGGTGGTCATCGAATACCGGGAGTCCCTGGAAGCTGCTTTTTCCGGCCACCTGCGGATCACGCAGGTCGTGCACAGCTACCGTGGATTGATCGGCTATGCCCAGTCCCAGCAGGAAGAAATGGAACGCGGTCCCTTCGGCAATTCGGGGGCCTGCAACATCAATGTCAACTGCCCTGCGGGTGCGACCTGGGCCACCGAGAAGCGGAGCGTGGCCCTCATTGTGGAAGGCGGATTTGCCATCTGCACCGGGGCCTTGGTCAACAACACGGCCCAAGACGGAACCCCGTACTTCCTCACCGCAAACCATTGTGTCGGGAACAACACCAATGCAGTCAACAACTGGGTCTACTATTTCAACCACGAGACCGCAGGCTGCACCGGATCCAACGGGCCCACCAACCAATCCATCAGTGGGTCTGCCTTCAAAGCAAAGAACGCTGGGTCAGACTTTGCCCTGTTGCAGCTCAACTCCACCCCGCCGGCCTCGTTCAACGTCCAGTATGCCGGTTGGGATCGCAGCGGGGTACCTCCTACCGCGGTCACGGGCATTCACCACCCCAGCGGGGACGTGAAGAAGATCTGTTTCGATGAGGACGGTCCGGTGGCAAACCAAACCAGTGGAGCAGCGGTCTGGTACATCTCCCAATGGGAAGATGGGGTCACCGAGCCGGGCTCTTCGGGTTCACCGCTTTTCGATCAGAACCACCGCATCGTAGGCCAACTCTTCGGCGGCGGAGCGGCTTGCGCGGGCACCCAGAACAACGGTCAGCCCGACTGGTACGGACGTTTCAACGTGAGCTGGGATGGCAACAGTGCAACCACCCGGCTCCGGGACTGGTTGGATCCCCTGGGGCTGAACCCCACCTTCCTCAACGGCTACCCCGAGGGAACGGTGAGTTTTGCGGTGGATGCCGGGGTCGGGGTCACGGGACTTCCGACGGAGGTGCTTTGTGGGGTCTCGACCATCCAACCGGTGGTCCAGCTCCAGAACAACGGAACCTCGAACCTGACCAGCGCAACGGTTCAGTACACGATGAATGGCGGGCCGCAGCAGTCGGTGAATTGGACGGGGAATTTGGCCTCGATGGCCACAACCGCCGTGACCCTGCCGCCGCAAACCGTCGTCGCGGGCACCAACACGCTGGTGGTGTCGGTGGTCTCGCCCAATGGCCAAGCGGACGAGAACGCGCTGAACAACCAAGTCACGTCCACCTTCACTTCGTTCGCATCGCCGACGTTCGATTTCCAGCTGGTGCTGGTGTTGGATGATTACGGTTCGGAGACGTCTTGGGAGATCCGGCGTTTGGGGCAAGTGATTTATGAGGGTTCGGGTTACGAGGATGGCGCGGAGGGTTCGGTTTTCACGTACGACTTGTGTCTGGAGGATGGGTGTTATGTCTTTGAAATGGAGGACAGTTACGGAGACGGCATCTGCTGTGGGTACGGCAATGGAAGCTGGACGATTTTGGATCCGGACGGGGAGATGGTAGCGACGGGCGGGACGTTCGCGGATTCGGAGATCGAGAACTTCTGCACGGATGCGATGGGGGTGGCGGGATCGGTGGGAGGGGCTGGGTTGGGGTGGCGGGTGTCGCCGAATCCGGCTGCGGACCGGGTGCGGGTCGAACGGTTCCAGGGGGGACGCGGGGTCGCCGGGATGGAGCAAGGCGGAACGTGGTCGGTACGGGATGGCCAAGGGCGCGCGGTCGCTTCGGGGCTGCTGACCGGTGAGGGGCTGGTGCTGGAGGTCGGGGACTGGACGGCGGGCCACTACTTGCTGGAGTTGGGGGATGGGACGGGGTCTCGGCAGGTGCTGCGATTCGCGGTGGTGCACTGACGGATGGCTCCGCTGGCGGTCGCCTGGGGGGCTTGGTGTGGGGCGGGGTTGCTCTGGTGGGCTTGGGAGGGTTGGGTTCGGTGGGGGGTGAAGCGGGCCATCCGGGCGGCGGAGCGGGAGCGACCGCGGGTGCCGCGGGATTTTGGGGTCACGGTCTTGGTGTGTGTGCGCGATGGAGCGGAGGTGTTGCCGGGGTTGCTGGCGGGCCTCGCGGCGCAGTCGCCGGGGCCGGACGAGGTGTTGGTGGTGGACGACGGAAGCCGGGATGGGACGGGGGAGGTGTTGGAGGCCTGGCGCCCGCGGCTGGGGCGGAACGGAGCGGGGGAGGACCGGCTTCGGGTGGTTCGGGTGGCGGATTCCCGGCCGGGCAAGAAGGACGCATTTGCAGCGGGGGTAGCGGCGGCGCGGGGGGAGGTCATCGTCGCGACGGATGCGGACT
>JBIKTK010000184.1:0-4089 GCA_044348125.1 Flavobacteriales bacterium
TGAGTGAAGCCTACAAGGCGCGCATAGTGGATTACATGATGGCAGAATATGCGGCAGGCAGGACGCCCAACCCCGATGTGCTTTGCAACCGGGAAATCAAATTTGACCTTTTCGTGGATGCCGCAAGGGACTTGGGTGCTGAAGCCGTTGCCACGGGGCATTATTGCCGACGCGAAGCCATCGAAACGGATTCTGGTTGGGTTTATCGGCTCCTTGCCGGAGCAGATGACAACAAAGACCAGAGTTACTTTCTGTGCCAAGTGAGTCCCGAGCAGCTTGCCTTTGCCCGGTTTCCACTCGGGGCGATGCGCAAGGATGAAGTCCGGGCAAAAGCGCGCAGCCTGCGTTTGCCCACGGCTGAAAAGAAGGACAGCCAAGGACTTTGTTTTGTGGGCAAAATCCGGTTGCCCGACTTCCTCCAACAATCCATTGCTCCACGAACAGGTGACATCGTTGAGATACCGGCGAACCACCCCAAGTTGATTCAGCGGGCCCGAGATGTGGAAACGGACCCGTGGTTCGATGTACATCCATTGCGCTGGGATCAAGAGGATGGTACGGTGGTAGGCCCTCACCCGGGAGCGCAGTTTTTCACCATCGGTCAGCGCAAGGGGCTGATGGTCGGCGGGAAGGCGTGGCCCCTCTTCGTATTGTCGAAAGACGTTGTTCACAATATCCTGTACGTGGGCATGGGGGCCTCACACCCGGGTTTGATGCGCAGGGCTTTGCGCGTAGCATCCGAGGATGTTCATTGGGTCCAGCCCGGTGCAAGGTTGGCCCCCGGGGAAACCGCGCGGCACCATCGAATCCGTTTTCGCTACCGGCAGCCGCTGCAGACAGGCATTCTGAACCAGCGTGAAGACGGGCTGTACATCTTGTTCGATGCCCCACAATCGGGCATCGCGGCTGGCCAGTTCGTGGCTTGGTACGATGGAGAGGAACTCGTCGGGTCAGGTTGCATCGCCGACTGATCCATCGCGTCCAAGGAGTCAAGGGCGCTCGGGAGCCGAGAGAGCGGTTCAGGCCCCAATGCGGCGACGAACCTGGTATTGGGTCCGCTGCGGGTCGTTTCTGGAAATCATCTCGGCCAGAAAACCCGTGAGAAAAAACTGAGCGCCAAGCACCATGCCCGTCAAGGAAAGGTAGAATGCAGAAATCTCGGTGATGTTCTTTGCGGTGAGGGTGATCCCCCACCAAGCCTCCTGGAAGATGGCCCAGAGTTTGTTGAGGGCGATGGCTCCGAAACCCAAGAGACTCAACGAGAACATCAACACCCCCAAGGCCCCGAAAAAATGCATGGGCTTTCGAGAAAACCGGGACATGAACCCAATCGTCATCAAGTCGAGGAATCCGTTCACAAAACGCTCCACCCCGAACTTGGAAGTTCCGTATTTGCGGGCTTGGTGCTGAACCACCTTCTCGGTGATTCGGTGAAAACCTGCATTTTTCGCCAGGATCGGGATGTACCGGTGCATTTCCCCCTGCAGTTCAATCGCTTTCACCACCTCGTATCGATACGCCTTCAGACCGCAATTGAAATCGTGCAATTCGATGCCCGAAACCTTCCGGGTGGCCCAATTGTACAACTTCGTGGGCAGGGTTTTGGACAGTGGATCGTATCGTTTGGCCTTCCATCCGCTCACCAAGTCCCAACCGTCGCGCAAAATCCACTGCTCCAGCTCCAAAATCTCCTCTGGACTGTCCTGAAGATCCGCATCCAGCGTCACAACCACTTGACCCCGAACGCTTTCGAAACCGGTGTGTAGGGCTGCACTCTTGCCGTAATTGCGGGCCAAACGGATCCCCACCACATGTTCCGGATCTTCCGCAGCAAGCCGTTCCACCACCTCCCAGGAGCCGTCCTTGCTGCCGTCGTCGACAAAAATCACCTCGTAGGAACGGCCCATCAAGACCCGGTCAATCCATGCCTTGAGTTCGGGCAGGCTCTCCGATTCGTTGAAGAGGGGGACGACAATGCTCAACGCCCGGGTGGGTTCTTCCGCTGGGTTCATGTGGGAAGGGTACGATGGAAAAAAGGCAGGGGTTGCATCTCGGGTTCAGCGAAACATGTCGGCATCGTGAAACTTCTCAACCGGCGTGGAATCGTCCGGAAGGCGCGGAGGCAGCGATTTTCCAAGGGAGATGAACCGAGAAAGGATGAAGGCCACCGCCATCCAACCGAGCGCTCCCACGAAAAATCCCTGCACCAGGCCGCCCCAGCTCCAAGCTGACCGCAGGGATTCCTGCATCAATTCCTCCGAAATGGGAAGATTTCCGAACGCGCCCAGGAATTCCTGCATCTGCTCCCATTGCATCTCAGCGAGGGCGTCCCGCATGGTCGGGTCGAGGGCCTCGTGCACCAGGATTTGGAGGAAGAGCAGAACGAAACCCGCGGTGAGCAGAATGAGCACAGCGTTGCGCCAGATTTGGCCTCGGGATTCAAAACCCGATTCCTCAGCACGAATCCCGCGAAGCCCCAAAACCGTCCCCACCACTGCGACGCTCCAATGGGCGACCTGAAGCCCCGGAGAGAGCACCCACTCCAGCCGGAACAGGTAGCAAAGCAGATACAACGCGGCAATGAGGCCCCCGGTCAAGAAACCCGACTGCCAAACCAGCGGATGAATTTTCATGGCGCCAAGTTAGGACACGGCCCGAAGTTGCGGTACCTTTGCGCGGGGCAAGTCTCCTGCGACCAGCTCCCGCTGAACCCCCCAGGGCCGGAAGGCAGCAAGGGCAGGCGGTTGATGCGGTGCGACAGGAATCGCTTGCCCTTTTTTCGTGCCCCAAAGTCAGCTTCCGCCTAACTTTGCGCGCAACATGGAAAGCCCCTCCTCCTACCCCATTCGTCCGATTCGCCGCATCCTGGTTGCAAACCGGGGCGAAATCGCGCTGCGCATCATGCGAACCGCCCGGGAAATGGGCATCGAGACGGTGGCCGTGTACAGTGAGGCGGATGCGCAAGCCCCTTTCGTTCGGTTCGCGGACCGAGCGGTTTGCATCGGTCCCGCCCCTTCTTCTCAGAGCTACCTCGTGGTCGACAAGGTGGTGCAGGCCGCCCTGTCGTCGGGGGCTGATGCCATCCATCCCGGCTACGGATTCTTGTCTGAAAACGCCGGGTTTGCCTCGGCCGTTCGGGCGGCGGGACTGATTTTCATCGGGCCTGGGGCGGAAGCGATCGAGACCATGGGGAGCAAGTTGGCCGCCAAGGAAAAAGTGGCGGCCCGGGGGGTTCCGCTCGTGCCCGGGACGAAGGAGGCCATTGCCGACCCCACCGCAGCGCGGGAGGTGGCGGAGTCCATTGGGTTCCCGCTGCTCATCAAAGCCAGCGCCGGCGGTGGAGGCAAAGGAATGCGGATTGTGGAGCGGATGGAAGATTTGGCCTCGCAATTCGAACGTGCGGTTTCCGAAGCCGTCAATGCGTTTGGGGATGGCAGCGTTTTCATCGAACGTTTTGTTACAGCGCCGCGCCACATCGAAGTCCAAATCCTAGCGGACCAGCACGGCAACGTCATCCACCTTTTTGAACGGGAGTGCAGCATCCAACGGCGGCACCAAAAGGTCGTGGAAGAGGCCCCATCCAGCATCTTGACACCGGAACTTCGAGAGGCCATGGGGGCTTGCGCCGTAGAGGTCGCCCGCAGTTGTCAATACGAAGGGGCCGGCACGGTGGAATTCCTACTGGACGACCAGATGCGCTTCTATTTCCTCGAGATGAACACCCGGCTCCAGGTGGAGCATCCGGTCACGGAACAAATCACGGGGGTCGATTTGGTCCGGGAGCAGATCCGCATCGCAGCGGGTCACCCCCTCTCCTACCAGCAGTCCGATCTGCGCATCCAGGGACATGCGATCGAAATTCGGGTTTACGCTGAGCGCCCTCTGGCTGGGTTCCTGCCCGATTCGGGCACATTGCGGCGCTACCGTCCCCCCGTGGGCCCGGGCATCCGGGTGGACGATGGGGTCGAAGAAGGTGGGGAAGTGTCGATCTACTATGACCCCATGCTCGCCAAACTGGTCGCCACCGGCCCCACCCGGGAAGCCGCCATCGACCGGGCGATTCGGGCCATCGACGCCTACGAAATCGTG
>JBIKTK010000185.1:0-4075 GCA_044348125.1 Flavobacteriales bacterium
ACCTGGGTGTTTGCGGCAGCCTGTTGGGCCACCCGCCGGGAGATGAAGATGCTGACCTCGTAGAGCAACAACACGGGGATGGACACCAGGATCTGGCTGGTCACATCGGGCGGCGTGATGATGGCCGCCACGATCAAAATGGCGACCACAGCGTGTTTGCGGTATTTCCGCAACAACTCCGGTGTGACGAGGCCGATGCGGGAGAGGAAGTACACGGCGATGGGCAGCTGAAACACCAAGCCCGCCGCCACCACGATGGAGACGACGGTCTTCATGTAGGATGACACCGAAATCCGGGAGGCCACATCGCCGAGTTCGTAGTTGCCCAGAAACTGCAGGGAGAAGGGCACAATGATGTAGTAACCGAAAAGCACGCCTGCGAAGAACAGCCCCGAAGTGGCGAGCCCGATTCCCCGGGCGGCTTGTCGCTCGCGGGTTTTGAGCGCGGGGCGGATGAAGAACCAGATTTGGCCTGCTACCACGGGAAAGGCGAGCACAAAGCCCCCAATGAGGCTCACCATGATGTGGGTGGTGAAGTTGCCCATCATGGTGGTGTTGATGAGCTCGTAGCCGATTTCCTTGACGCAGAAGGCGTCACCTGCCCCGACGAGATGGGAAAGGCTGCACCATGCCCGGTAGGCGATGAAGTCCAGCCGGCGGGGGCCGAAGAGCACGGTGTCAAAGACCCAGTCCTTCTGGAGGAAGAGTACGGTGGCCACGGCGAAGATGGCGACGGTCGAGTAGAACAGCCGGCGCCGCAGTTCCTCCAGGTGGTCCAAGAACCCCATCTGGGCCCCTTCGCCGTCTTCCGGTCGGGCACTGGACTTGCGGCTCGTGGTCGTTTCCGGTTCGGGTTGGTCGAGGGGCATGGTCGAGGGGCTCAAGAAGGAGACGTGGCGCGGGGTGCAAAGTTACGGGGTTCAGAAAATCCCCTCCCGCAAGATGTCGTGCAGGTGAACGATGCCGACGTAGCGGGGTCCGTCCTGCACCACCATCCCCGTGATGGAGGCTTGTTCCATGGCAGAGAACGCTTCGACGGCCAAATCCAGTACATCCATGCTCCGCGGATCCGGAGTCATGACATCGCGGGCGGTCGCCGTCCCGCCCGGAGCGAGTCCGCGCTGCATGGCCCGGCGGATGTCCCCATCGGTCACGATGCCCACCACGGCGCCCTCCGCCGTGACGACGGTGGCCCCACACCGGCCCGCACTGATGGACAGCAGGACGTCCGCCAGCGGCGCCTCGGGTGCCACCTCGGGCGCCTGTTCCGTCCGCACGAGGTCGCCCAGCCGGGTGTAAAGTCGCCTCCCCAGCGCGCCGCCGGGATGGTAGGCCGCAAAGTCCTCCGCTGTGAATCCCCGTGCCTCCATGAGACCGACGGCCAGGGCGTCCCCCATGGCCAGCTGGACCGCCGTGCTCGACGTCGGTGCCAAGTTCAACGGGCACGCCTCCCGCTCCACCGTGGTGTCCAAGACCACCTGGGCGTGCCGGGCCAGGGTGGAGTCGAGGTTGCCCACCATCCCGATCACGGGATTTCCCAAGCTGCGAAACAGGGGCATCAGGGCCTGAATCTCCGGGGAGTTCCCACTTTTCGAGATGACCAAAACCACGTCCTCCGGCTGCACCAAGCCCAGGTCCCCGTGGATGGCCTCGGCCGCGTGCATGAACAGGGCAGGCGTCCCAGTGGAGTTGAGGGTGGCCGTGATTTTCGCGCCGATGTGGGCACTTTTTCCAATGCCGGTGATGACCACCCGTCCTTGGCACCGCCCCATCCGTTCCACCGCCTCCACAAACCGTTCGTCCAAACGCCCGGCCAGCCGTTCAATTTCCCGGCTTTCCAGGAGCAAGGTCTCCCGGGCCCGCTCAAGCAGACGGGTTGTTGATAAATCTTGTGGGAATTGGGTTGAATTCATGGCGCTTCCGGGTCGAAACAAACAGTCAACCGTTTAACTTTAATCTCCGCGAAGTTAAGGCGCATTTTTGCCGGCACTGAGCGCCAAACCGCCTGTTGAATGGAACTCCTCGAGACCTCACCGCTCGTCGCGCTGGGCAAGTACTTTGGATTCGATGAATTCAAGGGAGAGCAGCAGGCTGTGGTGGAGTGCGTTTTGCGCGGAGAGGATGCCTTTGTGCTGATGCCCACGGGTGGGGGAAAGTCCCTTTGTTACCAGCTGCCGGCGCTCATGTTGCACGGAACGGCCTTGGTGATTTCGCCGCTGATTGCCCTGATGAAGAACCAAGTGGATGCCATCCGGGGCCACCATGAGGATCCCGCGGTGGCGCATTTCCTCAACTCCAGCCTCAACAAGGCGGAATCGCTCCAGGTGCGCGAGGATGTGGCCACCGGCCGCACGAAGTTGTTGTATGTGGCACCGGAGAGTTTGACCAAGGAGGAGAACATCCAGTTCCTGAAGTCCATTCGTCTCAGTTTTGTGGCGGTGGATGAGGCCCACTGCATTTCGGAATGGGGACATGACTTCCGACCCGAGTACCGCCGCATCCGCTCCATTGTGAAGCAGATTGCGGATGTACCGGTCATCGCCCTGACGGCCACGGCGACCCCCAAGGTGCAAGCGGACATTCAGAAGAACCTGGAAATGCGGGACGCCCGCGTTTTCAAGGCCTCCTTCAACCGGGAGAATCTGTACTACGAGGTTCGCCCCAAGAAAGAAGCCCTCAACCAAATCGTCCGATTTGTTCGGCAGCACGCGGGCAAGAGCGGCATCATCTATTGCCTCAGCCGGAAGAAGGTAGAGGCCATTGCGGAACTGCTCCGAGTCAACGGGGTTCGGGCCCTCCCGTACCATGCTGGAATGGATGCCAGCCAGCGGAGCCGGGTGCAGGACCAGTTCCTGATGCAGGATGTGGACGTCATCGTGGCCACCATCGCCTTCGGCATGGGAATCGACAAGCCCGATGTTCGGTATGTCATACACTATGACATGCCCAAGTCGCTGGAGAGCTACTACCAGGAGACCGGGCGCGCTGGTAGAGATGGGGGGGAAGGGCATTGTTTGGCCTTCTACAGCCACCGGGACATCGAGAAGCTGGAGAAGTTTCTGCAAGGCAAGCCCTTGGCAGAACAGGAAATCGGCAGCCAATTGCTTCAAGAGGTAATGGCGTTCGCGGAGACCTCGCTGTCCCGCCGGAAGTTTTTGCTTCATTACTTCGGGGAGGATTTTGACGAGCGGCATGGGCCGGGTGCCGACATGTGCGACAATGCGCGCCACCCCAAACCCCTGCGGGATGGCCAGGAGGAGGTACACATGATTCTGGGCGCGATTTACGAGCACCGCCAAGCTTTCCGCGCTCCCTTCTACACCGGGGTGCTTTGCGGCCTCCATACCCGCGAAATCGTGGACTACCATGGGGTGGACAGCTCCTTCTGGCAGCGGGGAATGGAGCGGGACACCCGCCACTGGAATGGGGTCATCCGCCAAATGTTGGTGCATGGGTTGCTGGAAAAGGAGATCGAGACCTACGGGGTGCTGAAGATCACGGAGCGCGGCATGGCGTTTTTGCGCCAGCCCGGGCCGCTCATGTTGGTGGAGGAACGGGACTATTCGGATGTGGATGCTTCCGATTCGGTAGCGCCTGGACGCACGGGAGATGTCTCCAGCGTCGACAACACCCTCCGTGCCCTGTTGGCGGACCTGCGCAAGTCCGAGGCCCAGCGCCTCCAGCTTCCACCCTATGTGCTGTTCCAGGATTTCTCGCTGGATGAAATGGCCATCCACTACCCGCTGGAAGAGGAGGAGTTGCTGCGGATTTCGGGTGTCGGTGTCGGCAAGGCGAAGAAGTTTGGAGCGCCTTTCCTGGACCTGATCCGGAAGTATGTTTCGGAGGAGGGCATCGAGCGGGCAGACGACCTGCTCATTCGGGCGGCTCCGCAGCGCCAGAGCTACAAGGTCCAGATCATCCAGCGCATCGACCGAAAGATGGACCTGGAGGACATCGCCAATGACCTGAAGTTGGGCACCGACGAGTTGATTGCGGAGTTGGAACGCATCGTCTCCTCAGGAACCCGGGTGAACTTGCGTTACATGTTGCTGGACATCATGGACGAAGACAGCCT
>JBIKTK010000186.1:0-4060 GCA_044348125.1 Flavobacteriales bacterium
CACACAATCAAAGATAGTGGATTACAAGCTCGCAACCCCACTGCCCGCATCCCCCATCTCCGCGCAGCCCCGCTGCGCTTAACTCCGATCTCAGCGCAGCCCCGATGAGCAGATCTTCTCTCTCAGCGCTGCGCAGCAGCGCATATCTCCTATCTCTCACCTCTCATCTCCTATCTCCTATTTCTTATCTCAAGCGCAGCTCCGCTGCGCTTATTTCCCATCTCCCTCCTCCCCGTACCGATACCCCGGCCCCCCGTACCCATAACCATACCCATAACCATAACCATACCCATAACCGTAGCCGTACTTGTAAGCGTACTTCGCGTAGTAGTACTGCCAACGGCGCATCTTGATGTTGTTGAGGATGAACGAGGCGCGCAGGTTGTTTTGCTGAAGGACCTCCTCGAGGTGGCGGATGCTGCGCTTGGAGGACTTCTCCGTGTTCGTGACCAGCAGGCCGGTGTCGGCCTGGGACATGAGGACCAAGGCGTCGCTGATGAGGAGGATGGGAGGCGTGTCGAGGATGACGTAGTCGAACCGCTCGCGGAGCTGGACCAGCAGCTCCCGGGTGGATTCGCCGAGGACCAGCTCCGATGCGTTGGGAGGGACCGGGCCGGCGGTGAGGACCTTCAGGTTGTCCACAGGCCCGGGGCGCAGCGCTTCATCCAGGGTGCAGCGCCCGATGAGAACGGTGGAGAGACCCTGGGCGTTCGAGAGTTGCAAGTTCTTGTGCACCTTGGGCTTGTGCATATCGAAGTCGCAGATGACGACCTTTTTGCCCGCCTTGGCCAGGATGGTAGACAGGTTCGTCGAAGTGAACGTCTTGCCCTCGCTGGGGTGGAGGGAACTGATGAGAATCGTCTTCGAACCCTGCTGGGTCAGCATGTACTGCAGGTTCGTCCGTATGGCCCGGAACGCTTCGGTGACCTGGGAGCGGCTGTCCGCCAGGATGGAGATGGGCTGCGTCTCGATGTCCGGATAGTGCGGAATGCCGCCAATGACCGGCAGGTCTGAGATTTCCCGGAGCTCGCTTGTGCTTTCGATCCGTTCGAAGAACAACATCCGGACCAGGGCGATGGCCAGAGCAATGAGCAGCCCAATTCCTGTGTAAGTCCAAACCGTCCTCCCCTTGTCCGGTCCGACCACCCCCCCATAACGTGCCCGCTCGATGAGCGAAGCTTCCGGGGCGATGCCGGCTCGGGCGATGATCGTGGATGCCTTGGAGTTCAGGAGAAACACGTACAGTTCTTCGTTCACGAGCAGCTTGCGCTCCATGCTCAAGATGTCCCGTTGGGTCGCGGGCAGGTCGCCGAGACGGGCTTCTAGGTCACGGATTTGGCCTGCCAAATCGCTCCGCTGGCTGACCAAGGCCTGGCGCGTATCCTCGATGTACCGGGAAATGCTGAAGCGGACGTTGCTGATGGTCGAATCGATGCGGCGGATGGCGAAGTTGTCCTCGGTCACGTCCAGCAACATGCCGGCGCGGGAGGTCCGCAGGGTGAAAAGGGAGTTCACCTGTTGGATGAGGAGCTGGTCTTCCTCGAAGAGATAGGTGGTCGGGGGCAGGCCCTGGCCGTCGTCGCCCGAGAGCAGGTAGCGCTGCAGCGACTTCATGGCCTCGAGCCGCAGGTCCAGCTGGCGCTGGGCGGTCTCGAGTTCGACGAGGGAGTTGAAGAACTCGTTCTGTTCCCGGCTCAGGTCCAGCACCTTGTTCGCTTCCTTGAACCGATCGACCATGCGCTCCAAGCTGTCCATGATGGACACGAGTTCCTCGAGCTGGACATCGATGAAGGTCTCGGTGCGCAGGCTCGCCGACAACCGGGCCTCCTTGGTGTAATCAATGTAGGTGGAGGCCAAAGTGTCCAAAAACTGCTTGCTCCGCCCCGCGAGGGTGCTGCTCACCTCCAGGGTCAGGATGCTCGTGCGGTCCACGTTGGTCACCTTGAGGTTGGAGCGGAATTGCTCGACGCGGAGGTTCCGGTTGTATGCGTGGATGCGGAAGTGCTGCTTGCGGGCCTGGTCCAGAGCGTCCTCGTTGGGGGCGTCGCGTTGGGCGGGGATGGGGGCGTCGCCCCAGGCCGCAGGCACGGGTTGCCCCCGGTTGGAGCGCCGGGTCAGGATGGCTGGATCGGTGAGGTACACGGTCAAGGCCAAATCCGGTCCCTGAATGCGCTCTCCGAACTCCCTGACTTCGTTCACGTCCTTCCCATCCGGTCGGGTGTACTCGATCCGGTAATGTTGGTCGTCCTGGATGAAAATGTCGATGGGGGCCCCCAGCAACTCGGGCAGGAACATCTCGGGTTCCACCTCGATTTTGAGGTTGCCGAAACCGGGAACTTGGGTGGTTCGGATTCGGCCTACAAAAAAGTAATCCAAGGGCTGGTCCAGCAGGTCCACCGCCCGACCGATGAGGTCATAGGACTGCAGAATCCGTTGCTGGTTCTGCACGTCGTTGCTCAGGCTCTGGGCGCCAATGGCCCCCAACATTTGCGCTTGGTAATCGAAGGTTTCCTTGCTTTCCAATAGCAATTCTGCCGTCGCACTGTGGATGTCCAATTGCCGGTGGGTCGTGAGCCGGCCGATGATGTTCCCCGTTCCCGCGAAAAGCACGATGAGCCACCAATTCCGGGCCAGCAGCTTCAAATAGGGCCGGAGGTCGCTCAGGTTGATGAGTTCCTTGCTTCGTTTCGTGGCGTCGGACATGGTGACGCAATTTCGTTCGAATTGCGCCACTTTCCACAACAGGGCAAGGGATTCCCTTTTGACGGGGGCGCGCCCCGTAACTTGGGGGCATGGAAATGAGCATGGTTTCGTCGGGCTGGTCGGGGATGTCGCCCGAGGCCCGGTTGTGGATCTACATTGCGGACCAGCCCTTGACTTCGGTCCAACAGGAGGCGCTCGCTTCCCACTTCGATGCGTTCTTGTCCACCTGGGACGCCCACGGTGCTCCGGTACGGGGCGGCTGGGCCCTGTGCCTCGACCGCGTCTTCATCCTGGCCGCCGAACCGGCCCCAACGCCGCCCACCGGCTGCGCCATCGACCGCTCGGTCGCATCCCTCCGCACCCTCGGCGACACCCTGGGCGTCGATTGGTTCAACCGACACCATATTATGTATCGCGTGTCGCCCAACGCCCCTTGGGAGCATGCTCAGCTCCACGCCTTCTGGGCACTGCGCAAAGCCGGCCGTGTCACCGACACCACCGAGGTCTTAAACACTTCCGCCGCCACGATGTTCGAATGGCTCCAGTCCCCCGCGCCCTGCTTCGCGGACAGTTGGCATGCGCGCATGTGGTGAACGCTGGATTTCGTAACCGATTGAATCTTACCCGTTTCCTCGTTTCTAGACGGCATCGGCGGTTGTAAAAAGTCATATAAAATAGACCAAACCGCAATACAAACCCCCGGAAATTTGAAGGTATTTCGCTGATTTCGCCAAAAAACGTTGGATTGCTCGGGAGTCTTTGCTACATTTAACGCGCTGACCACAATCTCTTCACACAGATTGTGAGAGGCAACCCAATCGCCTGGTATACGACTTTCCTTGTGCAGGCAATGTCTGCAAGGAAGAACGGAGAAGGGTGGGAGGGTTTGGGGCGTTTCGGAACGGGTGTTCAAAAGGGTGTTACCATCAAGTCGGATTTCTAACCAAAACCAATTCAAACCATGTTCAACTTCTTCAAAAAGTGTTGTGGCACTGCGCTCGCGGTGTTTGCACTTTGCTTTGCGATGGGTACGGCGTCGGCACAGTGTCCGACGGAGGCGTACACCGTCAACGTAACCCCTGGGCTCTATGCCTCAGAGGTTTCTTGGCAGATTTACGACGGCAACAGCTTGGTTGCGAGCGGAGTGCCGGGAACTTCCGAGGTACAGCTTGCACCCGGTCAGCTCACCTTCATGGGCGTGGATGCCTGGGGCGATGGATGGAACGGCGCTCAAGCGACCGTTACCCGGGTTTCCAACGGTGAAGTCATCCTGAGCAACTGGACGTTTGCCTCGGGCACTGAAGCAACCACCACCTTGAACACGGGCAACGTAGCCACGTTGACGGTGACGGCTGGC
>JBIKTK010000187.1:0-4058 GCA_044348125.1 Flavobacteriales bacterium
AGGACCAGGGCCTTTCGGGCACTGACCCGCGACAAGGCAGCCATGGCCCGGTTGCTCCGCAAATTGCCCCAGCCATCGATGGCCGCCACAGCGCACAGCGCCCCCGCCATCGTCCAAGCCTCGGTCCGCGCTCCCAACAGGGCGTAGACCCCAGCTGTGCCCAGCAGGATCAGAAACATCGGTTCCGTGACCACATGCCACAATGGCAACAGGGCCTGGCCCCGGGCACGGGGCACGCGGTTGGGGCCATGCTGCGCGCGGCTGGCCGCCGCCTGTTCAGATGTCAATCCCGGTCCCATGGGCGCAAGTTAGTCCGCCGCCGGTCCCGCTACCGCCCCCGGCCCATCGGCCGGAAACGACACCATCGTGCAGACCGCGGGCACCACAAACAGGTTCAGGAACGTCGAAGTCAGCAACCCACCCAAGATGACCACCGCCATCGGACTCTGAATTTCGTTGCCAGCAGCCTCCCCGTTGATGGCCAAGGGAACCAAGGCCAAAGCCGTCGCCAAAGCCGTCATCAAAATCGGGTTCAACCGGTCTCGGGCCCCTTGCAGCAACAACGCCTGACCCTGCATCCCGGCTCGACCCAGGTCTTGGTACCTGGAAACCAGCAGAATACCGTTCCGGGTGGAGATGCCGAACAGACTCAGAAAACCGATGATCGATGCGATGCTCACCACACCGGTCGTCATTCCCACTGCCGCTATGCCCCCCATCAAACCCAGCGGCAGGTTCACCAGCACAATGGCCGCCAGCGCCGCGCGTTTGAACTCCCACTGCAACAGCAGGAAAATCACCACGATGGCGCACAACCCGGACAACAGGAGCAGACCCGTCGCGCGCTGGGCACTTTCGAACTGCCCGCCCAGGTCCACCCGGTATCCATCCGGCAGCGGAACCTCCGCATCCAGTCGCTGGCGGATGTCTTGCACCGCACTCCCCAAATCCCGTCCCTCGACATTCACGGCGATCACCGCCTTGCGTTCCACCTGTTCCCGCGAAATCTGAAACGCCGTCGCCGCACTCGTGACCTCCGCCACCTCCGTCAAGGGTACCTGTCCCCCGTCGGGCAGCGGCACCGAGCGTTGGCGGATGGCCTCCAGGCTGCCGCGGTAAGCCGGGGCGAGGCGCACCACGATGTCTGAACGTTGTCGGCTGTTGAGCTGGATTTGGCCTACATGCACCCCACCGAGCGCTTCCTCGACGAAGTGGTTCAGGTCCTCGACCGTCAGACCGTGGGCCGCCAGCAAGGCGCGGCGCGGCACGATGCGCAGCTCAGGCACCTCGGTCATGGGCTCCGGGGCCACGTCCACACAGCCCGGAATGCCCTCGAGCACGGTCTGGGCCTCCCGGCTCAACCGCTGCAGTTCCCCGAGGTCATCCCCGAAGATTTTCACCGCCACCGCGGCCCGGGTTCCGCTCAGCATGTGATCGATGCGGTGGGCAATGGGTTGGCCCACGCTCACGTTCACGCCCGGCAGGGAGGCCAAACCCGTCCGCACCCGCTCCAAAAATGCCCCGCGGTCGCCCGCGACCAGGTGGAAGGGGGCGTCGATTTCCGAGGCGTTGACGTCCTGGGCGTGCTCGTCCAACTCTGCCCGGCCGGTCCGCCGGGTCACCACATCGATCTCGGGCATGTCCAGCAGAATCTTCTCGGCCTGGCGGCCCACCCGTTCGCTCTCCGCGATGGACATGCCCGGCGGTCCCACCAAGCTGATGACGAGGGAGCCCTCGTTGAAGGCCGGCAAAAAGGTCCGCCCCAATCCTGCGGCCCACCAGGCACTCCCCAGCAACAATGCGGCCGCCACTGCGAGCGTGGCACGCGGCCACCGCAACACCGGCGCCAACCCCCTCGCGTACACCGCCGCCAACCACCGCTCCATCCGGGTCCCCTCGGCGTGCCCCGCCGACGCCCCGTCCAGCCACCACGCGCACAGCACCGGCGTCAAGGTCATCGCCACCACGAGCGAGGCCAGCACCGAAGTCATGAAGGCGATGCCCAACGGCTTCAGCAGCCGACCCTCCATGCCCCCCAGGAAAAACAGCGGCACAAAAGACACCAAGATGATGAGCGTAGCCACCCAAATCGAGCTGCGAATCTCCATCGAAGCGTCGCGCACCACCTCCACCACCGGCCGGCGCTCCCCCTCGGGCAGCAGCCGGTTGCTCCGCAGCCGCCGGAATACATTCTCCACATCGATGATCGCGTCATCCACCAGCGCCCCGATGGCGATGGCCATGCCCCCCAGGCTCATGGTGTTGATTCCGTAGCCCAAACCGTTCAAAACCAACACGCTCACCACGAGCGAAACCGGAATGGCGAGCAACGAGATGATGGTGGTCCGCAGGTTCATCAGGAACACCAACAGCACCACCACCACGAAGAAGGCGCCTTCGACCAGGGTCCGCTTGAGGTTCGAGATGGACACCTCGATGAAGTCGGACTGCCGGAACACATCCGATCGAAGCTGTACCCCGCCCGGGAGGGTGGCCTGCAATTCCTCCACGGCTGCGTCCAACCGGCGCGTCAGTTCGAGGGTGTTGACGTCGGGCTGCTTCGAGACGGTCATCACCACGGCGGGCCGGGCGTTGCAGGACCCGATGCCGATGGGGTCCGCAGCTGCCCACGTCACCTCGGCGACGTCCCGAATGCGCCAGGGTGTTCCGGGGATGACCGCCCCTTCCAGGTCGGACGCTGCCTGCAACCGTCCCGAGGCCTGGATGAGATAGCGGTTGCCGAAGTCCTCCACGGTGCCACCGCCTGCCCCGCCGGCCGCAGCCCGGACCGCGTCGCGGACCTGGGAAAACGAAAGGCCGGCGTGGGCGAGCTTGAGGGGGTCGGTTTGGACTTGCAACTGGCCCACAGCCCCGCCCAGCACGGCGACATTCGCCACGCCCCCCAACCCCATGAGTCGGGGCCTGATCTGCCAATCCGCCAAGGCCCGCAGGCCCTGCGCGTCCACGGAATCAGACTGCAAGGTGAGCAACAGGATTTCGCCCATCATGGACGAAATCGGTGCCAGCGTAGGCTCCCCCACCTCCTCGGGCAGCTGGTTCCGAACCAGGAGCAGGCGTTCATTGACGAGCTGCCGGGCCCGGTAGGCATCGGTCTCCCAGTCAAACTCCACCCAAACGATGGAGATGCCGCCCGCCGAGGAGGAGCGGATCCGGCGCACGGAAGCCGCCCCGTTCAAGGCAGATTCGATGGGCAAGGTCACCCGCCGCTCGACCTCCAATGCACTCCAACCGTGCGCCTCGGTCATCACGGTGACGGTGGGCGCGGTCAAATCCGGAAACACGTCGATCTGCATGTTGCGCAGGACGCCCACACCGACCAACAGCAAGACCACCGTCCCGGCGAGCACAGCCAACCGGTTGTGCAGCGAAAAAACCAAGATTTTCTGCAACATGGGTTCAGTGGCTGTGGCCGTGGGCCGGTGTAGATCCTGCCATGGACACCATCCGGATGGCGTAAGCCCCTTCGGTCACAATGCGCTCCCCCGGGGCGAGGCCCCGCAGGATTTCCGCTTTGCCCGCAGCTTGACGGCCCACCTGCACGGTGCGCAGGGCGTAGGACTCGCCGCCGGTCGCCACTGCGACCTGGAAGGAGCCGTATTGCTCCAACAGGGCCGATTGCGGCACCGCACAAGCGACGGGCGCGGCATCGAGCTGGAGCTGAACCTGGGCATACCCGCCGCTGGCGCCGCTCGTGCCGCTCGTGCCGCTGGCGACGGGGACCTCCCAGAAGGTGGACACAAAGCCCGACGCCGCCTCCACACCCATCGACACCCAATTCGCCTCCACCCATCGTCCCGAGGATTCTTCCACCCACGCCCGGGGCCCGCGCTGCAATGCTGGCAGCGCCGATACCGGCACCGGAACTTCGAGCAGGGCTGCCACGCCGTCCGACAGGGTGACCAAGACGTCCCCCGATTCCACCCACTGGCCGGGCTGAACATGGACGGTCCGGACCTTGCCCCCGGCGCGCGCGGCCACGGGTGTTCCCGAGGTGCCCGGTCGGAACGGTTCCAGTCTGCGCAACGCTTGTTGGGCCA